>JAFQKN010000022.1 GCA_017396895.1 Clostridia bacterium | reverse complement strand
TTCGCGGAAGAAGATATACAAATTGTTGTTGTTAATTCCTGCACCGTCACAGCGGAAAGTTCACGAAAATCCCGTCAGACGGTCAATCGACTCCGAAAAGATAATCCCGAGGCTGTTCTTGTGCTGACGGGGTGTTATCCGCAGGCTTTTCCCGAAGAAGCCTATAAAACGGTTGCAGATATCGTAACCGGCAACCGCAGCAATTTAAAAATACCGGCATTGATACGGCAATTTCTTGCTGAAAAAATACCTGTGCACGCGGTTGAAAACGAAACTGACCGTTGTTCGTATGCGGAATATCCCATCGACGGATTTGACGGACATACAAGAGCCTTTGTGAAAATCCAGGATGGTTGCAACCGTTTTTGCTCCTACTGCATCATACCTTTTGCACGCGGGCGGTCAAGATCCAGATCCCTCATTGAAACGGAAAAGGAATTGCGTATTCTTGCCGCCAACGGTTACAAGGAGATTGTATTAACAGGAATAGATCTTTCCGTATACGGATCGGATATTGGTTGCGATCTTGCCGATGCGGTCGAGCTTGCGCAAAGTATTGACGGTATTGAACGTATCCGTCTCGGTTCATTGGAACCCGACAGAATGACCGGAATGCAGTTGTCGCGTTTTGCTGCCTGTTCAAAATTCTGTCCACAGTTTCATCTTTCTTTGCAAAGCGGCAGTGATGCGATCTTGAAACGTATGAACCGTCATTACACGACCGAAGAATACCGCACGCTGTGTGCGCAGATTCGTGCGCAGTTTGCGGATGCATCTGTTACGACCGATGTGATTACGGGATTTCCGGGAGAAACACAGGCGGATTTTTTGCAGACGATACGTTTTGTAAATGAGATCGGCTTTGAAAAAGTGCACGTATTTCCGTTTTCGGAACGTACGGGTACGCGCGCGGCAACTTTCACCGATCGCATTGAGAAAAGCGTGCGGGAGGAGCGAGCAAGAGAGTTGATTGCCGTTTGCGACAGTATCCGCGAAAAGTATCTGCAAGCACAGGTCGGTACAGTTGTTAAAGTTTTGTTTGAAACCCCAAAAAACGGTATTCAGCAGGGGTTCACGGCAAATTACACGCCCGTCAAGGTGCCGTATGCGGATAATTTATGCGGCAAAGTGGCTGACGTGCTGATTACCGATGCGCAGACGGATGCCTGTGTCGGCCGATTGCTGTAAAAGAACGCAACTGTAGCATTTAGGGGAGGAAGGTGTTTTCTTTGCCCCTGAAACTGTACATACGGATTGTGCGAAAAAATGACTCAAAATTAAAATACGTTTCTTTCAAACTTTGTTTGTGAATTATAGATAAGAAAAAAACAGGTATTTTAAGCAATTTGCTCAAGAATACCTGTTTGTTTTTGCTTTTTGTTCCGTGCTGAACGCAGAAACTCCGTATTGTTTTAAATGCCCCGCCTTGCCGTTGTCGGTAATTCTAACCTGCCGTCTATAAGCAGGTGGGTGTTCGCCCTTCTGTTTCGCGCTCCCTTCGTCCGACAAAAGTCGGGAGGTCTGCAATCCGCAGCCGGAGACAAACTCCCTATTAAAAATGTGTTGGGTTAGTATTGACCGATCTTACTCGAACAAAGCAGGGTGTTTTGCATTATTCTTCGTCTTCGTCGATGTCGTAAAACTCACTCAGACGTTCAATGAACAGCGATTCGATAGCCTCGTAAACATCTTCATCTTCAATTTGTTGCAGAAAAGAATCGCCTTCTTCGTCTTCCACAACTTCCAGAACGATTAGTTCAATGTTCTCTTGTTCGTCGTCCTCTTCGCTGTCATCGGTAGGAACAACGGCAATGTATTCTTTGCCGTCATCGGTATATATTCTGTCCAGAATTTCAAAAACATATTCCGTGCCGTTGTCGTCGGAAACGGAAACAAATTCGGGATTGTAATTGTCTTCCATGAAAACAACTCCTTTATGGGTTCATTTTATCATACTATATGCAGTTTTGTCAATCGGAAATGCATCCGAAAAAATCATTCACTGAACTGCGCTTCCCACGTGAAATTGAAAACATCATCCGCTTCAAGCTTTTGAATGGCGCATTTCTGTGAAAAGTCGCTGACCTTGTTGGTATCATCGTTGACGCCGCACCACGGTTCAATGCACACATACGGTGCACCGGGTTTTGCCCAGATTCCTAGATACGGTGCTTTTCCGAGATCAAACACGACCGTGCGGTCATGATTCGGACTGCAAAGCGTGATTTTGTCCGACTGAATGCCGCTGAGGATCAGCGCATCTTCGTTAAAAATATCCTTTGTGATAACAATATCCGTCTCGTCATTCAACACGGGAATGCGGTCGGGCAAACGAAGGGAATGCACAAGATCAATTTTTTCGGTGCTGAGTGTTTCTTTCTTTTCAAAGCGCAGGATGTCACCGATGGCACAGTTGAATGCAGGATGTGCACCCAATGAAAAATACATGGTTTCCTCGTTTTTGTTAACTACGTCATGAGAAACGCGCAATGTATTTTCTTCAACCGTATAGGTAACGATCAGATCGAAATCATACGGGAAAATGTTTTTTGTAGCAGTGCTTTCACTTAAAATAAAAGTCATGGTGTCACTGTCTTTGGAAAGCAACGTGAAATCTGATTTTCTTGCAAAACCGTGTTTGGGCATGGAATAGACGTTCCCGTTGAGGGTATACTGATCCTCGATCAAACGACCGACAATGGGGAAGAGGATGGGAGCCTGACCGTACCAGATCGATTCATCTCCCTGCCAAAGATATTCATACCCTGTTTTTTTTGAAACAATGCTTGTCAGTTCTGCACCGTGCTCTTTTACACCTACACGGATATAATCGTTTTCAATGTAATGTACGGACATAATGGTAATTCCTTTCTTTATAATAAATATATACCGGATTCCAATACTGCAAATTCACTGTCAGCCACGCGGAAATATTCCAATACAGGCTCATTGAAAGTATGCGATTTCGTAACGGAAAAATCGTCAAGCGATACCGAGTTTACGCAGTGACCGTTTTTGCAACTGACAAACAGCGTTTTATCAGCAGCAGAAATAAACACGGGACGTTCAAATGTCGCATCATTTCGTTCTCCGAGCCGCATATCAATGCGCTTCTTTGATGTGTTATAACGGACGATCGCATTTTCATTCGGCACTGTACACCATACGTGATTGCCGACAGCCGCCGCTTCGCGAACGGACGAATGATTGTAGGTTGCGTGATCGGTAAACAACAGTTCACCGTTTTCGGCAAAAATACCGATTTCACCGCTGCTGTAGACAATGAATGTTTTGCCGTCGGAAAGTCTTTGAGCAGCACAGGAAATGTAATCCTCCAAATGCGGAACGATCGTTTCATAGGCAGAACCGAATTTGGTCATCAGGTACGCATTTTTGGTAACCGTTGCAATGGATTGCGTTTGCAGATCGTAACTGTAAAAAGATACTTTATACTGTCCGTTCGGAATCTGTTCTTTGAGCACAAACAGAATGCCTTGACGGAATGCAATTAAATCTATGACTTTACGCCCGATAATCTTAATCATATGTTCCTCCCGATCAGAAATTGCATTTAATCTGATAGGAAAGAGTCATCAGACTGTCACTCAAATGCACGTTTTCTACAAGCGCATCGGGAAAATCAGTCAGAATGTCATAGTGCGTAAAATTCCAGAAAGAGTGCACGCCCAATTTGTAAAGTTGTGCGACCAACTCTTTTGCACTGTCGTCGGGCACACAAAGAATGGCTGTCTGCGGTTTGTGAAGGCGGCAGAAATCACCGAGCGTGTCCATCTGTTTGATCGGCAAATCTTTGATTTTTAATCCTGTGAACAGGGGAGCCGCGTCGTAAATACCGATCAATTCAAATCCGAGTTCATCAAACGGCATGTGGGTGGCAACGGCTCTGCCGAGGTTGCCTGCGCCCATCAGAATGATCTTACATTTGTGGTCAATGCCGAGAATGCCCTCAATTTCGGTTTTTAAATCTTTTATGTTATATCCGTATCCCTGCTGGCCGAAGCCGCCGAAACAGTTCAGATCCTGACGGATCTGCGATGCGGTAACTCCCATCTTTTCAGACAGTGCTTTGGAGGATATGCGCGATACGCCGGCTTTTTCAAGATTTGATAAAAAACGGTAGTAGCGCGGCAGACGCCGGATGACGGAAGGGGAGATTTTGCCGGAGTCTTTCAAGAAAATCACCTTTCTTTTCTTTATTGAAGGGAGGTCAGTGTCAGCATGACGTAATCACCGAATGCTTCACAAGTGCAACCGTCCGGTCTGCCGGTGATTTTCAATTTGGCATCGGGAGCCATGCAGATATCCAATGCTTTTTCGAGAGCATCACTTTCTTTTTGTTTGCCGATATGAGAAAGGAGCATAACTGCGGCACGCAGCATTGAGCAGGGATCCGCATACGCTGCACGACCTTCTTTGACCATGCGCGGAGCCGAACCGTGAATGGCTTCAAACATGGCATAACGCTTGCCGAGGTTTGCACTGCCTGCCGTGCCTACGCCGCCTTGAAATTCAGCAGCTTCATCGGTAATGATATCACCGTACAGATTGGGGAGAACAAACACTTTGAAATCGGTGCGGCGTTTTTTGTCGATCAGTTTTGCTGTCATAATATCAATATACCATTCATCCGTGGTGATCTCCGGATACTCTTTGCCGATCTCACGGCAAAGATTGAGGAACTTACCGTCGGTGGTCTTGATGACGTTTGCTTTCTGAATGATGGAAACGCGGTCTTTTCCGTTTCTTTTTGCATAGTCATACGCAAGTCTTGCAACACGTTCGGTGCCTTCGGTTGTGGTTACAACAAAGTCCATTGCCAGTTCATCCGTTACGTGAACGCCTTTGGAGCCGACAGCGTATGCGCCTTCCGTGTTTTCACGGAAAAATGTCCAATCGATGCCTTCCTCGGGTACTTTTACGGGACGTACGTTTGCAAACAGATCAAGAGCTTTGCGCATAGCAACATTTGCGCTTTCAATGTTGGGAAGTCCGTCTCCGGCCTGCGGAGTTGTGGTCGGGCCTTTGAGGATGACGTGGCATTTTTTCAGTTCTTCAAGCACATCATCGGGAATGGCTTTCATGTGTGCGATTCTGTTTTCAATGGTCAGCCCTTCGATCACGCGGAATTCGATCTTGCCGGATTTAACATCGTCTGCAAGCAAAAATTCAAGAACGCGGGCGGTTTCTTTTGTGATGATCGGGCCGATGCCGTCACCGCCGCAAACGCCGATGATGATGGTATCAAGTGCATCATAATCCACAAATTCCTTTGTGGCTTTGATGCGATCGTTTCTTTCAAGTTGTTCGGCAAGCAGTTTTTTAAAATGTTCTGCCGCGGCGTCAATTTCTTTTGTATACATTATAGTCTTATTCCTTTCCGAGATTGGCTGTGTAATTCAGCAAACCGCCTGCAAGAAGAATGTCTTTCTGACGGTCGGAGAAATCGGTTGTCAGATTGTATCTTTCATTCTTTGTTTTGTTGAACAAAACGGCCTGCGTGTTGTCTGTTACACTGGTTTTGATGTTTTCAAGGACGATCATATCACCTTGTTCAATGCGGTCATAATCTTCTGCGCTTACAAATGTCAGCGGCAGAATACCGGAGTTGATGAGATTTGCCTTGTGCATTCTTGCAAAGGAAACGGCAACAACGGCGCGGATGCCGAGATACAACGGAACCAATGCCGCGTGCTCACGGGATGAACCCTGTCCGTAGTTTGCACCGCCGACGATGATGCCCGAACCTTCCGCTTTACATCTGGAAGCAAAGGTTTCATCGCAAACTGCAAAGCAGAACTGAGAAAGATGCGGTACGTTGGAACGGTAGGGAAGGATCTTTGCACCGGCAGGCATGATATGGTCGGTGGTGATATTATCGCCCACTTTGAGCATTACTTTGCTCTCAACGGATTCTTCCAATGCTTTACCGGTAGGCACTTCTTTGATGTTCGGGCCGTACAGCACTTCACAGGATTTATAGTTTTCAGCATCACAAGGCATGGAAATCATGTTGTCGTTGATGGTGAAATACTCGGGCATGGAAATTGCGGGCATTTCTCCCAATTCGGTGGGATCGGAAAGATAACCGTTGATTGCCGAGAGTGCCGCAACTTCGGGGCTGACAAGGTAAACACCTGCATCAGCGGTTCCCGAACGGCCGAGGAAATTGCGGTTGAATGTACGCAGAGAAATACCTGCGGAGTTCGGAGACTGCCCCATTCCGATGCAAGGTCCGCACGCACTTTCAAGAATTCTTGCCCCTGCATCGATCATATCTGCCAATGCGCCGTTTGCGGCAAGCATATTCAATACTTGTTTGGAACCGGGCGCAATGGAAAGGCTGACAGCGGGATGTACGGTCTTGCCTTTCAGTATGGCGGCAACTTTGAGCATATCAAACAGCGAAGAATTGGTGCATGATCCGATGCACACCTGATCGATCTTCAGTTTGCCGATCTCTTCAACGGTTTTTACATTGTCGGGCATATGCGGCATGGCAGCCATCGGACGAAGCGCGGAGAGGTCGATGTTGATTTCTTCATCGTAAACCGCATCTTCGTCTGCGGCAAGCGGAACATAAACTTCTTCACGTTTTTGTGCTTTGAGGAAGGCTCTTGTGATCTCATCGGACGGGAAGATGGATGTGGTTGCACCCAATTCTGCGCCCATGTTTGTAATGGTTGCTCTTTCGGGGACGGAAAGCGTTTTAACACCTTCACCTGTGTATTCAATGATCTTGCCCACGCCGCCTTTGACGGACATGATGCGCAATACTTCAAGAATTACGTCTTTTGCGGCAACCCAATCGTTGAGTTTTCCTGTCAGGTTGACTTTGACGATCTTAGGCATGGGAATATAGTATGTTCCGCCGCCCATGGCAACAGCAACATCCAGACCGCCTGCACCCATGGCAAGCATACCGATGCCGCCGCCCGTGGGGGTGTGACTGTCGGAACCGAGCAGTGTTTTGCCCGGAATGCCGAAGCGTTCAAGGTGAACCTGATGGCAGATACCGTTTCCGGGACGGGAAAAGCGGATGCCTCTCTTGTATGCTACGGTACGGATAAACTGATGGTCATCCGCATTCTCAAAACCGTTCTGCAATGTGTTGTGGTCTATATACGCAACGGAAAGTTCCGTTTTAACGCGTTCAATGCCCATGGCTTCAAATTGAAGATATGCCATGGTGCCTGTTGCATCCTGTGTCAGCGTCTGGTCTATACGCAGTCCGATTTCCGAACCGGGGATCATTTCGCCGCAAACAAGGTGACTGCTGATGATTTTTTGTGCAAGTGTCAGTCCCATATGATTTGCCTCCTTAAATAAATCACCCACCATTATATTATTTTATAACGATTATGTCAATCATCATTTAAATATTTTAAATATTTCTTGAAAATATATTATTATTATGTTATACTGTTTTATAATATCCTCAACCCTGTTCATAATAAACATGAACAGGAGGCGTTTTTTTTGAAATCCGATCGAAATAAGAGTTGTTACAACAATGCAGAGGCAGATTTTACCGTGATGAATGCGCCGACCGGGGATGAGTCTTCTGCGGAGCCGGATACCGGCAGTGACGGTGCGGTGCTTTGGCGCAAAAACGAAAAGCAGTTTTACTGCATGACGGTGATCGGGCAGATCGAAGGGCATTATCTGCTTTCTGCACAGAACAAGACGACAAAATACGAACATCTGATTCCTAAACTGGTGGCTATTGAAGAAAATGAGGACATCGCGGGCTTGTTGATTATACTCAACACCGTAGGCGGTGACATTGAAGCGGGACTTGCATTAGCAGAATTGATTGCCGGTATGCAAAAGCCGACCGTTTCTTTGGTGCTTGGAGGAGGACATTCCATCGGTGTTCCGTTGGCTGTTTCCGCCAAAAAGTCATTCATAGCAAAAACGGCAACCATGACGTTGCATCCCGTTCGCATGAACGGAACGGTTCTCGGTGTGCAACAGCAGTTGGATTATTTCCGAAATATGCAGGAGCGTATCGTCGGATTTGTCAGCAGCCATTCCGATATAAATTGTGACCGTTTTCGTGAACTGATGCTTGCAAGCGGTGAACTGGTTATGGATCTGGGGACGGTTTTAAGCGGTGAACGGGCGGTGCAGGAAGGATTGATCGACGAAGTGGGTTCTCTGCGCGATGCGCTTTCCGGGTTGTATGCTATGTGTAACAACTGAAACACAGGGGCGTTGCAAGGTTTTTGCAATTGTCCCTATACATAAAAGGAGAAATAATTTTGGCTCAACAAACAAAGACAACCGTAAAAAACAATGCTTCTTCCACGCGAAAGAAAAGCAATACAAGGAAAAAGACGAACGGAAGAAAAGGGACAGGTAAAAAGAAAGGCAAAAAACAGAAGACATTATTCAACATCGTTTCCGAGCAGTCATTTATCTATATGGCAATGCTCGTAGTCGGTGTTCTCTTGCTGTTGCTCACCTGCGTAAACGGCGGGTTTATGACAGTTTGGAACAAACTGCGCAGTTTTTACTTCGGCATTTTCGGGTTGAATGCATTTTTACTGCCGTTCTTCTATCTGTTCAGGGCGATCATGGGCATTATCGGTAAGGATAAATATGTATTCAGAACCAATTCTTTGCTGGTTTTTTCTGCTACTGTTTTGATCGGTGCGATCGTTTATGTGAATACGCAGGCAAGTGTAAACGTCGGTTTCGCAGATGCTTTGAAAAACGTAACATCCTCATTATGGATCGGCAGTGCAGACTTTGTTGTTACGAAAACAGGTCTGCTATCGGCTTTGGTCGGCGGCGCACTGTTTGCATTGGGACAGAACCGCATTCTGGCAGACGTGTTGTTGATGATCCTTCTTGTTATCAATGTTATGGCATTGTTCAGATTGACTCCGCAAAGAATTTTTCAACTTCTTGAACAGCCATTTGATGAGTTTGTTTATCTTATCCGTTCAAAACGTGCCGAGGCCAAGGATCGTCGTGACCGTGAGGCAGATGAAAGCGAACAGCGAAAACAAGCCGCACGTGAGCGCGCCGCCGAACGGGAGGATCGACGCAAAGAAAAAACACCCGACCCGTCGATTTCACAACAGGCGAAACGCAAAAGAAAGCAACCGATCGATATTGAAAATGATCCGACCGGCGAATCCGTGCCGCCGAAACGTCAGGTTACGGCTACAAGCACGAAGGCTTTGATTGAAGAGTTTGAAAACGATGAATCAAAAGGTGCATCCGAAACAGAAGATACGGATCTGTACGCACCTATTCCCGATCTGTTTTCGACACCTTTGGATGAAATTGCTGATATTTTTACATTATCCGAGCAGGCAAAACTGCCGCAGACGGAACAAGTGACAAACGCACCGGCTGAACCGCCCGTACAGGAAAGTATGCCTGTGTACAGCAGGCCCGTTCGTGAAAACGTGCCGGCGAAAGCTTCACAGATGCCGACCGCGACCGCACCGGCACAGGGCGCAAAGTCCTCCGCTTCGGGAGAGGCTGTTGCACCGTTGACCGAACAGGAAAAAGCGGAAGCAAGCGCCCAGTTGGATGCGGGGCTTGAAACTCCCGAAGAACTCGAAAAAGTTTACGAATTGCCCCCTGTGGACATTCTTTCTCTGCCTGAACAGCAAAACAACATCAATAATGAAGCGGAATTGCAGGCAAACGGTGAAAAATTGATTGCGGCTTTGAAAAGTTTTAATGTTGCCGCATCCATTCAGGCAATTGTACCCGGGCCGACCGTTACGCGCTATGAACTTTCGCCCGCACCGGGTGTTAAGATCAACCGCTTTGTAAGCCTTGCAGACGATTTGGCGTTGCATCTGGCCGCACCTGCAGGTCTGCGTATTGAAGCACCGATTCCGAATAAATCCGCAATCGGTATTGAGGTGCCGAACAAATCAAGGCGTGTTATCTCATTCCGCGAAATTCTCGATACGGCGGATTACAGAAAATCCAAGAGTAAACTCAATGTCGGTCTGGGCAAAGACATTGCAGGCTCTATCATCTGTTCCGATCTTGCAAAATTGCCGCATCTGCTTGTTGCAGGTACGACCGGTTCGGGTAAGTCTGTTTGCATGAACACCATGATCTGCAGTCTGCTTTATAACGCAACCCCCGATGAAGTCAAGCTCTTGCTGATCGATCCGAAACAGGTCGAATTCTCCGTTTATAACGGCATTCCGCATTTGCTCGTTCCCGTTGTATCCGATCCGCGTAAGGCGGCAGGTGCTTTGGGTTGGGCGGTTACGGAAATGCTCAGCCGATACAAAACTCTCAATGCGAACGGTGTACGTGATATCGGTGCATACAATCAGCTTTGCGAAGTCGATGAGAGTTTGAAAAAGATGCCGCAGATCGTTATTTTTATCGACGAATTGGCTGACCTTATGACCGTTGCATCACAGGAAGTGGAAGACTCCATCCAGCGTTTGGCGCAGATGGCACGTGCGGCAGGTATGCATCTTGTCATTGCAACCCAACGTCCGTCTGTAGACGTTATTACGGGTATTATCAAATCAAACATCCCCAGCCGTATTGCTCTTTCCGTTTCCTCGCAGGTGGACTCCAGAACCATCATTGATGCCGCAGGTGCCGAAAAACTGATGGGTAACGGAGATATGCTGTATTATCCCGTCGGTGTTCCGAAACCGATGCGTGTGCAGGGTGCATTCCTGTCCGATGAAGACATTGCAAATGTTGTTTCTTTCATCAAATCGCAAGGTGAGACGCATTACAGTGATGATGTTGAACAGGAGATCGAACGTCATGCCGTACAGGATAAGAAAAAAGGCGGTGCTTCTGTCGGCGGTGCATCGGGAGAAGTTGTGGATCAGGCTTATGAAGAATTGGTGCAGAAGGCGATCGAACTGTTTGTGAACAATCCCGAAAAAGCATCTACTTCTTCCTTACAGAGATATCTGCATCTCGGTTACTCAAAAGCCGGCAGTCTGATCGACGTTCTGGAAGAACGTGGCATCGTAGGCCCCATTGAAGGCAGTAAACCGCGTAAAGTTTTGATAACAAAAGCGCAGTGGTATGAGATGCAGGCGCGGCAAAATGAATGTGCCGCCGCCGCAAGTGCCGCAGTTGCAAACGCCCAAACGGAAGGTGTATCTGCGGATGATGTTCCGTTTGATGCTGATAACAACGATGATGAATAATTCATTTTTACCGACTACAAAAGAAGAAATGACCGAACGCGGATGGGACAGCGTTGATTTTGTATATGTCAGCGGTGATGCGTATGTTGACCATCCGAGTTTCGGCGCGTCCATTATCACGAGAGTCCTCGAAAACGAGGGCTTTCGTGTTGCTTTTTTAAGCCAGCCGAATTGGAATACGAATGCTGATTTTATACAGTTCGGGAAGCCGGAATTGGGTTTTCTTGTGTCTTCGGGGAATATTGATTCCATGGTTGCTCACTATACGGCGGCTAAAAAGAAAAGAAGTGAGGATGCTTATACACCGGGCGGCATTGCAGGCAAACGTCCCGATTATGCCGTGGAGGTATATTGCAGAAAGATCCGTGAAACTTACCCGGATATTCCCATTATAATCGGCGGTCTTGAAGCTTCGTTGCGCCGTTTTGCACATTATGATTATTGGAAAGATCAGGTCCTGCCGAGCATTCTTGTGTCATCAACGGCGGATATTCTATCTTACGGGATGGGGGAACATTCCATTGTTGAAATCGCTGTCCGATTGCGCAACGGGGAAGCCGTACATACAATTCGCGATGTGCGCGGTACGTGCTATCTCTGTCCGACAAGTGAAACGCCTTATATCGGTGCGGAATGTCCGTCGTATGATAATGTTTGCAATAACAAAAAAGAATATGCGATCGCTGCGCGCATTCAACAGGATGAGCAGGATCACGTGCGAGGGAAACTTATAAAGCAAAAGCACGGAAAAATGATGCTCGTACAAAATCCCCCCGCTTTGCCGTTGACTACACAGGAAATGGATGAAGTGTATTCGTTGCCTTATATGCGTGCGTGGCATCCGTCTTATGATGCTTTGGGCGGTGTGCCGGGATTTCAGGAAGTGCAGTTTTCCGTAACGCACAACCGCGGATGTTTCGGCGGCTGCAATTTTTGCTCGCTTGCATTCCATCAAGGCCGTTTTATAAGTACGCGAAGTCACGAATCGGTGCTCCGTGAAATTGAATTGCTGACCAAACAAAACGGATTCAAAGGTTACGTACACGATATCGGCGGACCGACGGCAAACTTCCGCCAACCGTCCTGTGAATTGCAGATTGAAAAGGGCTTGTGCAAGGGTAAAAAATGCCTTGCTCCAACGCCCTGTCCGAACTTAAAAGCCGATCACAGTGATTATCTTGATCTGCTTGAAAAGGCCCGTAAAATACCCGGTGTCAAGAAAATATTTATCCGTTCAGGTATTCGTTTTGATTATCTGATGGCAGACCGTGATGACCGATTTTTCAAAACCTTGGTCGAACATCATGTCAGCGGTCAGTTGAAGGTGGCTCCCGAACATATTTGTGATTCGGTTCTGGATAAAATGGGAAAGCCCCATTCGGATGTATTCAAAGCCTTTGCCAAAAAGTATTTCAGGCTGACCGCACAGGTCGGCAAAGAACAGTATCTTGTTCCGTATCTGATGTCCTCGCATCCCGGCTGTACCTTGCAGGACGCGGTCGAATTGGCATTGTTTTTGAAAAAAGAAAGAATGCGTCCCGAACAGGTGCAGGATTTTTATCCGACACCCGGCACGATCTCGACCGCTATGTTCTATACGGAACTGGATCCCTATACACTCGAAAAAGTCTACGTTGCAAAAGATGCACACGACAAAGCCTTGCAACGTGCATTGCTGAATTATTGGGTGCCCGAAAAGCGCATGCTGGTGCTTGAAGCATTGAAAAAAGCAGGCAGGCTCGATCTCATCGGCAATGCACCGAACTGTCTTGTTGCGGATGTGCATCACAGAACAGACAGCAGGGGTTCAACACAAGGAACGAACCGCAAGCCGAGCAAAAAGGTAAATCATTATGCCCCGAAAAAGAAAAAACTTTGAAAAGATCTATAAGATCATTTCAAGATGTCTGATCGCAGTTCTTTTGCTGTGTGCAACACTGTATTATTTGATAATCGGAGAAACGGATGCACCCGGTTTTTCTCACGGTGATGTTTACACGGCACAGGACATGGAGGTGCATTTCATTGATGTCGGTCAGGGAGATTGCACGTTGTTGCTCTGCGGTGAAAGTGCTGTTTTGGTTGACGGCGGTGAAGCGCAATACAGTTACTCTGTTTTGCAATATCTTGACAACCACGGCGTTGATGAAATCGATCTTATGGTTGCAACACACCGTCATTCAGATCACATCGGTGGTTTGGTCGGTGTTGCGCAGGAAATACCTGTGTGTCGCGTTCTTATGAATGACGACAATGCTTTTGTTGACACCGATACACGTACGGAAATTGAGTTTTTATCTGTCTTGGAGACCAATGATATTCCCGTTGATATTGCACGATACGGTGATGTATACGCATTCGAAGAAATGACATTGACCGTTATTTGGGCGGGTGCGGACGGCATTGAGAATGAAAATGAGCAAGGAATTGTGTTTCACTGTCAATACGGTGAATCGTCCGTTTTGCTGACGGGGGATATCGGTGAAGAGACGGAAGATACTTTGCTGGCTTTCGATTATGATTTGCAGAGTGACATTCTGAAAGTCGCGCACCACGGCAGTAATTATTCTTCTTCTTATGATTTTCTTCGGGCGGTCGATCCTTTATTTGCTGTTATATCCTGCGGATATGATAATATTTACGGACATCCCGGTGCAGAGACAATGGGGAGACTCAACAGGGGTGTACCCTATGTTTTGCGAACGGATACAATGGGCAGCATTGTTTTTTATTGCAGTGCTGACGGAAAAATAGATTATTCAAACGGAAAGGATGTTTCATAATGAAAAAATTGAGAGTCGGTATTATCGGTACGGGCGGCATCAGTCAGTGCCATACAGAAGGGTATCAACAACTTCCCGAGTTGTGTGAAGTGGTTGCTTGTTGTGATATTGATGCACAAAAGGTCGAAAAATATGCCGCAAGATACGGAATCCCCAATTGGTATACCGATTGCCGCGAAATGATGGCAAAAGAAAATTTGGATTGTGTCAGCGTCTGCACTTGGAACTCTGCGCATAAAGAATGTACCATCGTTGCTTTGGATGCAGGGGCAAACGTACTTTGTGAAAAACCCATGGCCATGAATGCGGCCGAAGCCACAGAAATGAACGAAGCGGCCAAAAGAAACGGAAAACTCCTGCAGGTCGGCTTTGTGCGCAGATTCGGTACGGATGCCGAAACTGTCCGCAGTTTTGAAAAAGCGGGTATGCTGGGGGATGTCTATTATGCAAAAGCACAGTATCTGCGCAGAAGCGGTTGTCCCGGCGGTTGGTTCAAGGATAAACGCTTTTCGGGCGGCGGTCCGCTGATCGACCTCGGTGTTCACGTTATTGACCTTGCGCGTTATCTTGCAGGCAGTCCCAAACCTGTTTCCGCATTCGGATGCACATATGACAATCTCGGTCCCAACCGTGCAAACGGCGGTCAATCCGCATGGGCGGTTGCGGATCTGGATGAACATCCGTATAATGTAGAAGATTTTGTTTCCGCACTGATCCGTTTTGATAACGGCTTTACTTTGCAGTTGGAAGCATCCTTCAATCTGAACATTCCGGAAGATCACGGCGAAGTGGATATTTTCGGCACCAAGTCCGGTATAAAGATCGAGGACAATGTTGAAATTTATACCGACATGGCAGGCAAGTTTGTCAATA
>JAFQKN010000181.1 GCA_017396895.1 Clostridia bacterium | reverse complement strand
TTGCGGATCTTGACATAATCATATTCGGGGTGCACGCAAAGAGCAGCGTTGGAAGGCAATGTCCAGGGGGTGGTTGTCCATGCGAGAATGTAAGCATCTTCATCAAGCAACTTAAAGCGAACGATCGCCGAACGTTCTTTTAAATCCTTATAGCCCTGTGCAACTTCATGAGATGACAGCGGCGTACCGCAACGCGGACAGTAAGGAACGACCTTAAAGCCCTTGTAAAGCAGTCCCTTGTCCCAGATCTGACGCAGTGCCCACCATTCGGACTCAATGTAACTGTCATGGTAAGTTACATAAGGATCATCCATATCTGCCCAGAAACCGACCGTACCGGAGAAATCTTCCCACAGACCTTTATATTTCCAGACACTCTCTTTACACTTTTCAATAAACGGAGCAATACCGTAGTTCTCGATTTGCTCTTTACCGTCAATACCGAGAAGTTTCTCAACTTCCAGTTCTACGGGCAGACCGTGCGTATCCCAACCCGCTTTTCTGGGAACCATTGCGCCTTTCATAGTATGATAACGCGGGATCATGTCTTTGATAACACGTGTCAACACATGGCCGATATGCGGCTTTCCGTTTGCTGTCGGCGGACCGTCATAAAAAACATAAGATCCGCAGCCTTCACGCATCTGTGTGCTCTTGCGGAAAATGTCATTTTCACGCCAGAATTTTTCTGTTCTTTTTTCACGCTCAACAAAGTTGAGTTCCGTGGACACTTTGTCGTACATAAAAACCTCCAAAAAAATGCGCTTCATCCCATAACGGGACGAAGCGTTGTTCGTTAAACCACCCATTACGGCATACTGACATATGCGTTTCCGATAACGAGGAAAAATCGGCACAACCCTACTAAGTTTACGTTCAGGCGGCAACTCGGGAGTGATCTTCGGCAGAATATACTTCGCATCGGGCTTACACCGTCCCCGATTCGCTTTTGCTTTTCTGATTCTGCTTACTGTCTCCGTCACAGTTTTTCTTTTGAGATGATAACATATAATGATAAAAAAGTCAAGAAAAAATACTTGACTTTAGGATTTTAATGTGTTATAATGCGCCATAATAAATTAAAAACTGTGAAGGAATTACGCACTACACGGATTTTTCAGAGAGTTGGCGGTTGCTGTGAGTCAACATTGAAGTGATGTGGCGGTCTCGTTCCGGAGTTCAATTCCCTAACCCTCAATTTGAGTGCATAAGGATTTGCGGCATCGTTCCGTTATCATGACGAAAGGCTTGTTAGAGCCTGCAAAGTGACCGTTGCGTAACGGTAATTAGGGTGGTACCGCGGATTTAGTTTCGTCCCTGAGGAATTTTTCCTCGGGGACTTTATTTTTTCAATAAAGGAGTTCATCAGAATGAAAAGAATCAGAATTGCAGATGAAACACTTAAAGTTGCATCTCGAAAAAGAGAGATCAACCTTACTTTCCGTGAAAAAACAGAAGTTGCAAAACTACTCGAAAAAGCCGGTGTAGACTATATTGTCCTGCCGGAAATATATGATATAAAGACGGATGCATTGCTGGTTAAAACTATTTGTGCCGTTGTCCGAAAAGCGACCGTCGTTTTGCCTGTCGGCTTGACTAAAGAAGATTGCGCGATCGCTTGGAACGCTATGAAAAATGCAGCGAATGCAAGATTGCAGGTCTGCGTACCTGTTTCTCCTGTTCAGATGGAGTATTTCTGCCACAAAAAAAGCAGTGCCGTACTTGAAATGATCGGAGAACTGGTAGCGGAATGCACTTCTCTTTGCAACGACGTTGAATTTGTTGCAGAGGATGCAACACGCAGTGAGTCGGATTTTCTTGCCGCCGCCATCGAAAAAGCAGTTTCTGCAGGTGCAAAAACGGTTACGCTTTGCGATACGGCAGGCACAATGTTGCCCGATGAATTTTACGCATTTCTCAACGGTATCCGTTTACCTGACGACGTAACGCTCGGCGTGCGTTGTTCAAACGCCATGAACATGGCCTGCGCCTGCACAGCCGCAAGCATCAACAGCGGTGCAACCGAGATTCAGACAGCAGTTGAAGGTTTCGACGCCCCCGCACTTTCTGCAATCGCACAGTTATTCCGCCTGCGCGGAGATTCATGCAACGTCAGTTGCGGTTTAGATCATACCGGTCTTGTTCGCATTGAAAATCGAATTATTGACTTTATTCGTCACCGACAGGAACAGTTGCGCGGCAATGAAGAAAATGACATTTTCAGCACCGGAGTCTTACTCACAAAATTAGATGATGCCGCAACGGTTTCAAAAGCCGTTAAAAAATTGGGTTATGATCTTTCCGATGATGACAATGCAAAGGTATTTGAAGCGTTCCAGACCGTTGCCGCTAAAAAGAATGTCAGCCTCAAGGAATTGGATGCGATCGTTGCCTCTGCCGCCATGCAGGTGCCTCCCACCTATCGCATTAAAAGTTACGTCAGCAACTCCGGCAGCGACATCATTTCCAGTGCAACACTCGTTATCGAAAAGAACGGTACTGCCATGCAGGGAATCAGCATGGGCGACGGTCCGATCGATGCCGCGTTTATGGCAATCGAGCAGATCATCGGTGTGCATTATGAATTGGACGATTTCCGTATTCGTTCCATTACGCAAGGCAGAGATTCGGTTGGTAATGCAATTGTAAGATTGAGAGCTAACGGAAAAGTATATTCCGGCAACGGTATTTCGACAGACATCGTCGGCGCATCTATTCGCGCTTACCTGAACGCCCTCAACAAGATCGTTTATGAGGAGGAGAAAAACTGATGAAACTCTCTTTTTCAACAAAAGGCTGGAAAAACATTCAATGGCAGGACTTTGTTCTCAATGCTGTTGAAGCAGGTTTTTCGGGTATCGAGATTCATGATATCAACGCACCCGAATTCAGTGAAAAAACAGGCCCCGCCAACATAGAAATGGCAGCCGCAACTGTGCGAAATCTTTATGAAAACAACCTGTCCATTCCCTGTTTAGATGCACTTTGTGATATAGGTAACAGTGCATTGCTTTCTGAAAACATTGCGGAAACAGAAGCATGTATAAACTATGCAAAAGCCCTGAAAATCCCGTACATCCGAATCCATGCACCTTGCGCAACGGAAGATAACAATGTAGACGATGCGGTATCTGAATACCTCTCCAATGCAGTTCCGCGCGCCGAATCGGCCGGGATCACTCTCATAATGGAAACAGCAGGCATTTATTCGGACACAAAAAAACTGTGCGCCGTGTTAAATCGCTTCGCCTGTGACAATCTTGCCGTTTTATGGGATGTGCATCATACTTTCCGTGATGCCAACGAAGCCCCGGATCAAACGGTTACCAATCTGGGAGCCTATATTAAACACGTTCACATCAAAGATTCCGAGATCACGGAAGAAGGCTTACAGTATTGTCTTATCGGCGAAGGTACATTGCCTGTTGATGAGATTCACAACGCACTTCGCACTCTGAATTACAGCGGTTACATTTCACTTGAATGGGATCCGGAGTGGATGCCGGATCTGCAGGATATGTCCGTCATTTTCTCACATTTTGTCAGTTACATGAGCCTGTTTGAACAGGAACGCAAACCAAAAAGTCATCTGTACGACAACCAGACACATACCGGCAAATTCGTTTGGAAAAAGGAATCCCTTGTCAATATCACATTCCCGCAGTTGCTTGACAAAATGGTCGAAGAATTTCCCGATCAATATATGTTCAAATTTACAACATTGGATTATACGCGCACCTATGCACAGTTCCGCGATGATGTGGATGAATTCTGCCGTGTGCTGATCTCCATGGGCGTAAAAGCAGGTACGCACGTAACGGCTTGGGCAACCAACCTCCCGCAGTGGTACATTGCTTTTTGGGCAGTTACCAAGATCGGTGCCGTTCTCATCCCCATGAACACCGCTTACAAAATCCACGAAGCGGAGTACATTCTCCGTCAGTCCGATACGCACACGCTCATCATGATTGACGGATTCAAAGATTCCAATTACCAGGAAATCATAAAAGAACTCTGTCCGGAACTCGAATCGCTCAAACCCGGTGAAAAAATGCATTCTGCAAGACTGCCGTTCCTTCGCAATGTAATAACCATCGGTTTCCGTATGAAAGGCTGTCTTGAGTGGAATGAAGCACTGGCAAGAGCCGATCTTGTCAGTCAGGACGAAGTCAACCGTATGGCTGCCGCAACCGATATCCACGATGTCTGCAATATGCAGTACACGTCGGGAACTACGGGATTTCCGAAAGGCGTTATGCTCACCCATTACAACATCATCAACGACGGCAAATGCATCGGCGACCGAATGGATCCGTCCACTGCTGACCGCATGATGATCCAGGTTCCCATGGTGCACTGTTTCGGCATGGTGCTTGCCATGACTGCATCTGTTACACATGGTGTTACCATGATGCCGATCCCCTATTTTTCTCCCAAATCTTCTCTTGCATGCATCAATAACGAAAGAATTACCGTATTCCACGGTGTTCCGACGATGTTCAATCTGATGTTCACGCACCCCGATTTTGCAAAAACCGATTTTTCTTATATGCGAACGGGTATTATGGCAGGTGCAAACTGTCCGCCGGAATTGATGCGCAAAGCCGCCGCAGAAATGAACATGACAGGCATATTGAGCGTTTACGGCCTGACCGAAGCCTCTCCCGGTTGCACCATGGGTGAGATCAACGAATCGCTTGATGACCGTGTTGAGACCGTCGGCAAAGCCTTCCCGTACATTGAGTGCAAAACCATAGATCCCGCAACGGGTGAGGATTGCCCGGACGGTGTCAACGGAGAATTTGTGGTACGCGGATACAATGTCATGAAGGGTTACTATAAAATGCCCAAAGCCACTGCAGAAGCAATCGACAAAGACGGTTGGTTGCATTCGGGAGACCTTTGTTGCCGTGACGAACGCGGTTATTATAAAGTAACCGGTCGTTTGAAAGATATGATCATCCGCGGCGGTGAAAAAATTTATCCCAGAGAAATTGAAGAATTGATTCTCACCAATCCCAAGGTACATGACGTACAGGTAATCGGCATTCCCGATCCCCGTTTCGGTGAGGAGATCATGGCTTGCGTGATTCTGCGCAAGGGTGAGACCTGCACGGAAGAAGAAATGAAAAAGTTTGTGGATGCACATATGGCAAAACACAAAGTTCCTCGTTACGTTCACTTCCTTACAGAATTCCCCATGAATGTTGCAGGTAAGATATTGAAATATAAAATGCGCGAAGAAGCCGTTGAAAGGCTGCGCAAAATGAACGAAAACGCATAGGGTGACAGGTATTATCCGAACCCGTTTTTTACAGGTGGATTTCCACCGATACTTCGTTAAAATACTCGAAAATCCACAAAGGATTTTCTGCGTTTTGTGCCTTGTCTAGGCAGAAGTATGCGTATCTGCCGTACCCGGAGAGCGACTTCATCTTCGCCATCGTCGGGGAGGACTTCGGGCTCCT
>JAFQKN010000180.1 GCA_017396895.1 Clostridia bacterium | reverse complement strand
TCCTGTACGAGGGAGAGAACGGTGTTGATGATAACAACAACAAGGATGATAAAGAAGTCTGCGAGGTCTGTGCCCGTAATGGGTTCACCTGCGGCCTTGCGTTCAATGAAAGTGGTGACGATGGTGATGCCGGCTGCTGCAAGAAGCATAATGATCATCGGGTCTGCAAGAGACTTGATGAATTTTTTGAAAAGGCTTTCCTTTTCCGCTTCTTTGAGCTTGTTTTTGCCGTACTTTTCAATTCGCTCATTTGCCTGTGCGGTGGTTAAACCGCCTTCGGAGGCATCGATCTTTTTGAGAACGTCCTCCTTGCTGACGAGATAATAACTCATCTGCAAAACCTTCCTTTCAAAATTTCTTTGTGTTGCTTTCCCGGAAACGTTCAGCGTTCAAAAAAACTCATGCGAAACGAAGCGGGGCCGCGTTTCGCATGAGTCTCGTTCTTTCATTCAAGCCAGACTTTTTACGGTCATGGTGTTGACTTGAAACGTGCCGTTTTTTTGCACGCAAACTACTCCCTCATGGAAAGTATTTTTTTAGCAGATTTATTTTATCATATTGCAGGCTTGCCTGTCAATAAGCAAAAACAAAAATGGTAACAAATTGGTAAAAGTGTCCAAAGGTCGGGTTGTTATGACTGTTTTGTTTTGTTTGTTCTTTGTTCTTTTTGCAACTGCATTCCTACGGCAATGTTCAATCCGACATTCAATCCGAACAGAAGAATGCCGATGAAAATGCACGGTCCCCATGCACTTGACGTCAGAATATGAGCAAGGTCGGTGGTTGCAAAACGGTCAACGAAAACCTGCCAGCAGATTCCCGAAGCCGCTACGAACAAGGTACTTAAAACACAGCAGACCACGTTGCCGATGAAGCCTTTGCGGTGCGCGCGAATGAGCGTCAGCAGGAAATTGACAACACCGGCTACGATAGAGAGCACCATCAGCACAAGGCTTAATACCAACGGCAATACGGAAGAACCGATGTGTGAACCCGTAGCCATTGCGAGTATGGCGTTGATATCGAAATTCTTAATGAGCATCAGCACAACCGTTAAAAGGCTTACCGTATTCGTACCGCTTACAAACGGGAGTTGAATGTCGATCCACGCATACGGCAGTACGATGAGCACCAACGGTACGAACACAAAAACAAGCCTTGCTATTCGTAAACGGTTGCCGATCAACGTGTCTTTAAAGTTAGCGATATGAATGCGCAGTTTTGCGAAAGATTCTTCCGATCGGCGGGCATCTTCTTCCAGCCGTTCTTCCCAGTTGTAATTCGGAATGTTTACTCCGCAAGCGGGGCATTCAGCCTTGATGTTCCACGGTTTTAAATGATAATTGCATTTCGGACAGTTTGCCATCATGCATTCTCCTATCTGTTTCAGTTTTTGGAAAGACGGATCAGATTCCATGAAAGCGGACGTAAAACAGTGCTGATGCCGTCGGTTTCGGTTTGCGGGAGTGCGGTTGCCGTCGGTTGTACGGGCTGTGCGTGTGCGGTGTTGGTGCAATCCGTTTCAAAACCTGCAATCACGATATGTTCAACGGGGGTGAAGCCTTCAAAACCGCCTGTTTTTACGAACAGTGTATTTTCTTCTTCACTGCGGTTGACGGCAAAAATGCAAAGTTCCTGTTTTTCTTCGTTGAATACGCAGACCGTATCAACGTCGCTGACGTCTGTATAATCTTTGCTGTCATATTTCGATCCTTCCGTTTTTGCCTGCAACACCGTGCCTCTGCCGTATTGCGAGGTCAAAGCGTACGGATGGAAGATGGTCTGTTTCCAAGCTTTGCCGCCGTTTTCGGTCATGATGGGGGCAATGACATTTACAAGTTGAGCAAGGCAGGCAATTTTTACGCGGTCGCAATGGCGCAACAGCACGTTGAGCATACAACCGACCAACAGTACATCCGCAAAGTCATACACATCTTCCAGAATGTGCGGTGCTTCGCTCCATTTTTCAAACTTTGCGCCGTTGGAATGATACCATACGTTCCATTCGTCAAAGGAGAGATTGATCGTTTTTTTGCTGTGTTTTTTGCCTTTCACGAAGTCACAGGCGGCAATCACGGAAAGAATGAATGCTTCCATATCCATACTTCTTGCGAGGAAGTTTTTCAGATTCTTTTCGTGGTTGTTGTAATATGTGTGCAGAGAAATATAATCCACATGGTCATAAGCAAGGTCAAGAGCTGTTGCTTCCCATGTTCCGAACGTGGACATTCCCCATGCTGAACTGCCGCAAAGCACGGTTTCCACGGACGGATCGGTCCATTTCATCAGTTTTGCGGTTTCGCAGGCAACACGACCGTATTCCTCGGCGGTTTTGTGTCCCATCTGCCACGGGCCGTCCATTTCATTGCCCAGACACCATGTTTTGACTTTGTGCGGTTGTGTTGCGCCGTGCTGAATGCGCAGATCGCTGTAATACGTACCGCCTTTGTGGTTGCAGTATTCCACGAGGGCACGTGCTTCTTCGGGCGTTCCCGTGCCGAGGTTGACCGCCATCAACGGCTCACAACCTGCCTTTTTGCACCATTTCATGAATTCATTGGTGCCGAATGTGTTGGGTTCAGTGGAACCCCATGCAAGTTCCAGTCTGCGCGGTCTGTCTTCAACAGGGCCTACACCGTCGCGCCAATTATAACCGGACACAAAGTTACCGCCGGGATAGCGGACAATGGGTACTTTTGCTTCTTTGACAAGTTCCAGTACATCGGTGCGGAACCCGTCTTCATCCGCAGCCGGGTGCGTCGGCTCAAAAATGCCGCCGTATACGGCTCTGCCGAGATGTTCAATAAACGAACCGAAAATGCGCTCGTCTGTTTTGCCTACCGTAAAATCACGGTCCAGAATTACCCTTGTTTTGTTCATTGCTCTTTAACCTCAATACAAAAAATCTTTTAATATGGCTCTGTTTTCGTCCCAATGAATCTGCAATACGGCCTGGCCGTTGATCGTTTCATCCCACCATGTGCCGTCGGCGGGAATATGCTGTTGTTCAATGCCGCCGATCATGCACAAAACGGCCTGCGCGGCAATGGCTGTCAGTTCCCATTCGCTGAAACTGCAATCGATGCGGCTGAGCAGATCCGGCACTACCTGCAGAAGCGGAACAATATCATCAACCGCTATGCCTTTGATGATCTGCGAAATGACTTCGCGCTGACGTTCGGTGCGGTAAAAATCGGATTGGTATTTACGGATGCGGCAATACATCAGTGCGTGTTTGCCGTCCATGTGTACGTTTGTGCCGGGGGCAATATCGACTTTGAAACTGGCTTTCAGGGCGGCAGATTCCGTTTCGTCGATTTCGGGGATCGTTACACCTCCGATGGCATCTATGATGATCTCCAACAGATCAAACCCGACACGGGCATAGCCGTCAATTTTAATATTGTAATTGTATTCCAGTGTTTCAATCAATAGAGACGGACCGCCGAAACTGCAAGCGGCATTGAGTTTTGTGGGGTAGTAACCGGGAATTTCACAATAAGTGTCTCGCAAAAAAGAAACCATATTGATGCGGCAGTGTTTCACGTCAAGCGAAATGAGCATCATCGTGTCGCTTCTGGAATCCACGTCAATGTCATTGATATCCTGCCCGATCAGCAAAATGTTTTTCACAAACGGTGACGAAACAAGTGTACTGCGGTCAACGGAATCGCCGTATGTTACCTGGCTGTGTTCGTACTCGGCAAAAACGTGCAACTTGAGAAATGCACCGAGTGTGCCGCCGAACAAAAGAATGACAACAAGAAGGAAACAGAATACTTTTTTCCATTCCACGTAATACTTTTTATTTTTTTTCTTTTTGCTGTTGTTTGGTTGTTGCGCGGCGGGTTGCGTCTGCTTTTGCGCGGTATGAGGCGTTTGTTTTTGCGTTTGACTGCCGTTTGCCGTAGCACCGCTTTTTTGCAAAGGCACGCTTTTTCTCGTGTTTGGTCTTTCAGAGGAAGGGGTATTTTGCATCGCGGTAATCATTTCCTTATATGTAATTTATTTTATTGTTTGCAAAAAAGGCTACACAAATTTTATTTTACACGATAATGACACAAAGTACAATCATTTTTTTTGTAAAAATGCGAGCCGAAGCAAACAATTGACAATATATTGAATGAAAAAAGTAAAAATAAGTTTAAAAAACAGAAAAACTGCTTGCAAGCAGGCAGGTTTATGTGTATAATACAATATATTTGTGTTCATCGGAGAAAAAAATGTTAGGTAAGATTGTAAGGGTGAAGGTGACAAAACCTTGCAACTTCCGTGACTCCCGTACGGGAGTGCGCTATTTGCTGAATTTCGGTGTTACCGAAATGCAAAGAGATAAAAAGACCTTTGTGATGGGAGCGTATATATTAGGTGTGAATCATCCCGTCCGCGTCTTTGAAGGAAGAATTATTGCTGTTTTGCACCGCAAGGAAGGCGGCCGCAGTCTGCTTGTTGTTGCACCGAAAAATATGCGGCGGATCAATATTGAGATCGAAAAAGTGCTCAAGTTTGCCGAACCTGTCGGCAGTTATACGCTGGATTGTCTTTATGAACATTCCTGCGGAGCAGTGGTTTTGCGCACCATCAACGAAGAAAAACGCTTTTTGCTTATCAAAAACAAGCGATCAAACAACTGGGGATTCCCCAAAGGTCACATGGAAAACGGAGAAACACCCGAACAGACCGCTTATCGAGAGGTCTTGGAAGAAACGGGCCTGCATATAGATATTATTGAAGGCTTCCGCTGTGAATCGCAGTATAAGATCGGCGGGACGGTCGAAAAACGGGTGGAAGTTTTCCTTGCGACCACAAAGGACACGCAGACCGTGATCCAAAAAGAAGAAATTGAAGACTATATATGGCTTCGCTATGCGGATGCGCTCGAAATGCTCAAATTCGACAACGATAAGTCGATCTTGATGCAGGTGAATGATTTTATGATCAAGGAGAATTTATATGGGACTGTCTGAGTTTATTGCACAAAACGGTTTTTCTGACGGTTTGGTATATTGGTTTACCTCCCTGTTTGCCGACGGTACGGCAAAAGAACTGATCGTTTTTCTGACTTCCTTGTTGCCCGTGCTTGAGTGCCGCGGTGCAATGGTGGCCGCAAAACTGTTTGAACTTCCTTTTTTGAGTTCGTTTCTGATTTCCTATATCGGTAATATGATCCCCGTTCCGTTTATTCTGTTGCTCATCCGTCAGATCTTTGCTTTTATGAAAAAGCATAATATCCTCACAAAGTTCATCGAAAAACTCGAAGGCAAAACAGAAAAGAATAAGGATAAAATTCTGCGTTACAAACAGTGGGGATTGCTTCTCTTTGTTGCAATTCCGCTTCCCGGTACCGGTGCATGGACGGGTTCACTGTTTGCAGCCCTTCTTCATATCGATTTTAAGAAAGCGCTTCCCATTGTTGCATTGGGTGTGTTTATTGCCGATGCCATCATGGCCGCCGTCACCTACGGTCTGGGTGCCATTTTCAATTTCTGATACTATATTAGTAAATAAAGCCGGAAAACGCACAGGTTTTTCGGCTTTTTATTTTTTACAGTTAATTTAATTATACTTGATGCAGTTTATTAAAGCCAAGTGCATTTTTTATTGCACTTGGCTTTGGGGAAATAGAATTCTATTTTTTTATTAAATCAAAAACTCAAGGATCGATAAAACAAAGGATCAATGATGTTGACAGTCTATATTAAAAAGTTTTTTTGCAACCTGTTCAATGACCACAACATTAACAGCATTGCCAAACTGCTTATATGCTTGATGGTCATCCGTGTCAGGTATAAATGTGTCAGAAAAACTCTGTAATCTAGCAACTTCTTTGATAGTGAGCCTACGTTTGTATCGACCGATAATGGGAATTTGAACCATTGCAACTAATGCGGGAAAAGTTGAAGGAGTCTTTACTCTAATTCCTGAAGGTCTAAATTGAATCACGCCTTCCCACAATGTTGTTATCTTATCACCTGCCTGCCATTCCATTTTTCTTTGGGTAGGGGTAAAACTTTCTAAATTGTGATACTTTTCCAACCATTCATCAATAAATGCCTTGTTTGAGAGATAAAGTGCTTTATTCTTTTTGATGAACTCCTTTTTCCATGCTGGAAAATCTTCTTCCGAATCTTTGTCTTTGAAAAATTCTGCCCAAATTGGAAAACCAATTACTGTTTCGTTAATTCCTTTATAAAACTCATCCCAAGCGGTTAAAACAAACTCTTCCTTTGCGCTGATATAGTATTTATCATCAACTTTGCAATCATCTAAAACACTATAAATTGAGTTGTCTTCTTTTGATAATAACTTATCAAATTTAATCTCAAGGCTTTTGTCGTTGTTGTTTGGATCATAAACTCCCAAAATGACAACACGTTCTCGAAGTTGCGGGATTCCAAATTGGTGAGGACTAATAATTATCGGTATCGGAGTTAATCGGTAGCCTAATGCTTTGAGATGACTATGAATGGTGTTCCAAGTGTTTCCTTTGTCATGAGAAATTAAATTTCTTACATTTTCAAGAATGATATATTTGGTTTTATGATATTTTAAGATTCTTTCAATTTCAAAGAAAAGTGTTCCTCGTGTGTCGCTCATACCTTTTTGAAAACCAGCCTTTGAAAATGCCTGACAAGGAAATCCTGCACATAAAACATCATGAGTAGGAATACTTTCTGCCGCAACCGTTCTTATGTCAAAATCCGCATTAATTTTATAATTGTTATAGTAGGTTTTTATACAGTGAGCATCAATCTCTGATGCAAAAACACATTTACCGCCAAGATTTTCCATCGCTTGGTGAAAACCGCCTATTCCGGAGAATAAATCTATAAACCTAAAACTGTCCATTTTTCACCTCAGGTGTCATATTAATTAATATTTTTATGTCAATCTGCATTAAAATGCCATTGATGAATTAAAAAATTACTTATGTTTTTGTTACTAATTTTAATTTTGGGATTTCTGGGGCTTCCGTCACTATTGTGACCTTGATGAAACACATCCAAATACTGTTTGTTGAATTTATTAATTTCAAGAATACAATAGGATGTCAATTTGACAGAATGTTTCATTTTATTTGCATAACTCAAAAGATTTTTTTTACCTAATTTCGTGTTCCAAAAGATTGTAACTTCGTTTTTGTGGTTGAAATCCTTTTCGGTGTCGTGATTTAGAACAATATAGTAGATGCTGTCTTTTTCTAATACACGCATTATCGTATTCCAATCATTTCCTTGTATACCGGAAGAATCATTACTGTGTGCTTTTAGATCACCATATGTGTTAACTTTGGGAAAAAATAAATCCAAATCAATTTCTCCCGCGCCTTTATTTTGTTTGTACTGAATATCTGCACTTGCATCTGGATGCTCTTTTATGTATGTATCAAGTTTGAACTCATGATAGAAACCAGGCCATTCGGGCTGAAATGCATTGTTAAAGTGAGCAGTAATCATTTCTTGATATGCTTCTATGCCAAACCAGTGTTTTGATAATGATGCATAAAAATCATCCAAAATTGTTATAAAGCCTAATCGCAAATCAACCTCACCAATCAGTTTGCTTTCCAAATACTTTTCAACATTGTTAGCAGTAAAGACCGTAATAAGATTTCCTTTGATATCCTCTTTCTGAAAAACACCAAAAACCAATCCGTTTTTTAAATCTATCGTATATACATGAGCGGATGAGTTGTGCGATTTATTGGTTACATACTTTGTAGTGTCAAAATCTACAAACAACAGAGTTTTCTTGTATTTATAAACACCTATTAACAGAGTTTTAATACCATATTTCTCATTTTGCTTGTATATTTCCTTGAAATTATCTCCGATTTGAATTCTTTTCTTGAAAAAAGGATGTGGAGTTCCTAAATAACTTATGTTCTTAAAATAGATACAATATTTTATGTCTGATTTTTCACCATACAAGCAACCATTTTTATATACAGTCTTCTTGAAGTGTTTAAGTAAAATATCCTTAACTTCGTTTTTGCTAAGGATTTCGCCATAATCTTCAACAACCTCATAATTATCATTGATCTGTTCAACCTTAATATTACTGTAAATCATCACAAACCTCCATAACTATTCGGATTTGTTCAGCAATTCTTTTAACTACAGGTACGCATACAGAGTTGCCAATTTGCTTATATGCTTGCTCTATACTGGTTCCGTTTGGAAAAGTGTATTCTTTGGGAAAACCTTGAAAGTCAAGACACTCCCTAATCGAAAGCCTTCTATAACCAAAATCGTCAATTATTATTGGAACCCTATTATGCATCGTTCCCATTGAGGCAGTAAGAGTAGGACAGGTACGGTTTTTAGCAATATGAATACCCGAATCATGCACTCGATATATTGAGTCAGTTCGTTTTACCCTATTTACCATAGTTTTATAAAACGCATCATTCTTATTTGTGTAGTAATATATATCTTTCTGTTTTGTGTGTTTATCTATGATGTCAAAAATATCTGTTGTTAATTCAATGGGAGATGGAAAGTTAAACATATTGCAGATGCGTTCATTCTTAAATGCAACGATATAAGTTCTGTTTCTTGTTTGGGGTAAATTGCCATATTCATTTGAGGGTAAATTATTATATCTTAAAATATAACCAATTTCTGATAATGCATTAAAAATCGTGATAAATGTTCTTCCATTATTATGATCTATAAGGTTTGAAACATTTTCCAAAAAAATGACAGCTGGATCGATAATTCTTGCAACTTCAACAATCTGAAAAAACAAATTACCACGTGCATCATTAAAGCCTCTATGAGGTCCAGCAACCGAAAAGGACTGACAGGGGAAGCCTGCAGTTAATATGTCAAATTTAGGAATCTTTGTTTTGTCCAGTATTTTTATATCGCCCTCAACGAGATAAGTGCCGCCAAAATTATGGCGATAAGTTTTGCATGCCGCTGCATCCTTCTCGTTTGCCCACACAATATCAAAACCTGCTTGCTTAAATCCTAAACAAATGCCACCTATGCCGGCAAACATACTACCAACTGTAATTTTTTTGCTTTTCATAGATACGGCCTTTCACTAGCAAAATTAAAAATTGTTACATTGCAACCTAACGCAATAACCATATTATAACAAAATGATACAAAAAAAACAACCTAAAATAACTATATGAGGTTTGAAGTCGGTTTTTTTGTTTTTTACAGGTTGCTTTTGTCGGTTCAATGTGTTAATATGATAAAATATAAGTACCAAAAAGTGAGGAGGTATGTTTATGAGCATCGGTGCAAAGATCAAAGATATTTGCGGCATTGAAGGCAATGCAAAAGATGTTCTGATTCCTGCGGCGCGATTTACTTCCGCGAACATCACCTTGGGTGGTGCGGGATATCCCATCGGTCAGTTCCATCAGCAGTTCCTTGCGTACGTTGAAGGGCTTGATACCGAACAGGCAGGCCGCATTTCACTGATCAACGGTCTTTGGGATGCGTTCAACGATCCGATCATGGGCATGATCACGGACCGTACACGTTCAAAATACGGTCGGCACAGGCTGTATAAACTCATTGCCGCTTTTCCGTTTGCCATTTCATATGTTTTTAAGTGGACGTCATTCGGCATTTCCGCAGGCGGCAATCTGACCGCGGTCTGGTGGTGGTATCTGTTTGCCGCCGTGCTTTACAGCACATCTTACACCGTAGCCAGTGTGCCGCATCAGGCAATGTTGCCGCTTGTGGCTCCGTCTTATTTTTTGCGCACACAGTACAGAATCGTTGAATACATGATGAACTCGGTCGGCCAAATCACATCGTGGGTGTTTGCGGCACTGGCCTTGAGTAATTTCAATGTCAAAACGGCATTGACCGCCTTGCCGACGCCGTCTCCTGCGGACAGAGGAAAATATCTGATGGTCGGTGTTATTCTTGCAATTTGGTTCTTCTGGCCGCTGATCTACAGTTTTGCAAAAACAAGTGAGCCGCCTTCATTGGGGGAACATCACGAGCCGCTGAACATAAAGTACATATTGCATGAATTCAAGTTGGTGTTCTCCAACCGTTCATTCAAGCAGTATTTCATCATGCAGTTGTTCTTCTCGCTTGCGCGCAGTTTCTACAGCATCACCGACCAGTATTTCATGGTCAGTGTTGCAGACCAGTACAAGTACTTCATTTCTTTGAATATCATTGCCGGTACGGCTGAATTTATGGGTTCTCCGCTGAACTATTTGCTTGTTCGCTACAAGGGCAAAACCTTCTGCGGAAAACTCTTAGGCCCGATGATGATTGCAGGGCTTGCGCTTAACGGTCTGATCACCCCGAGCATGAAACCGAAAACCATCACATCCATTTTGTTCCTTTCCGCCGTGCTTTATAATTTCGGTTTCTCCGGTCCCGGATTTGTTGCCGATAACATTCAGCCCGATATTACCGATACCGATGAAATGATCACAGGTCGCCGCCGCGAAGGTATTATTTCCACATTCTATTCACTGTTCCGCAAAACCATCGGCAGTTTCATCAGTTACGCCGTCGGTCTGGGACTCAAACTTTTCGGATATGATCCCGAAAGAAAAACGCCTGCCGAACAAACTCCCATGTCCATGTTCGGTCTGCGTCTGAACTTCGTTATCATTCCGACCGTACTTGCATTCTTCTGCGTGCTGTCCATTTTCCGTTATACCATGAACAAAGAAGATCATGCCCGTATCAGAGAACTGCTTGCAGAACGGCATGAACGCGGTCATGTTGAGGTAACGGAAGAAGAAAAGAAGCGCATGGAAAAGATCTGCGGACAGAAATGGGAAGATATGTGGATCGGAAGACGTGATCCTGCGGTCAAGCAGATCTCCGAATAAACAGCATATCAGAGCAACAAGGGACTGTTTTTGCAGCCCCTTGTGTTTTTTTGTTTAGGGAGACCGTTGGGGAGACCGATACCTGTTTTTGGGGAGACCGCAGGGGAGACCGAAAAAGTGTCATAAAGCCCGATATGAAAGGCTTTTTGAGGGGTCGACTTTTACATTTGGGGAGACCGTTGGGGAGACCGAAACGTGAATTTGGGGAGACCGTTGGGGAGACCGTACATACTATTATACATAGGAAGAATGTTTAAGAAGAATGTATAAGAAGAAAGAGAGAAGAAGCATTGCACACACGCAATCAATAACAACGAAGAATTCTTTGCTTATTAAAACAAAAGGGGGAACCGCAAGCAAAACGGTTCCCCATGTTTTTTTTGTTTATTCTCCTAAACGGAAGGTGTATTCCGTCTGCGGATCCTCTGCCTGATAAATGCAGGAGAATCCGTAAGTGCCGTCTTCGTTATAGAAAACGGAATAGCCGTCATAGCCCCATGCGGATGCAAGATGCACCATTTCCCATGTGTCGCCGTTGAGTCTGTAAAGCGTGGGCGGTACAAGGCTTGTGAAGCCGTCCGCGCGGATCGCCTGGTTATTCTTGCCGCCCTTGACGGTGAACAGTGCTTTGTTGTCTTCGCAGCGGACGGTGGGTACGATGCTGTCGGCAACAACCGTTCCGACCTGTGCGCTGACCGTGATCGGATTCACGCAACTGTCTTCACGCACGGCACGTACGTTGTTGTCGTGTTCTTCCGTTCCGACGCCCCACGGCAGGAGAATGATTTCAAGGGTGATCGAATCACCGGGACGGAACATGACTGTGGAGTAATCCAGTGTCAGGCAACCGATGCTTGCGTCAGCGGTGGAATCATCGCGGAAAACGAGGGAAACATCCTGTTTTTCACCGTCCTTGACCACTTCTGCACTGCGCACCAACAGAGCAAAGTTGCAACCGAAACGGTTTTCAAGCTGATATTCGGTTTCATCTGTTACATCGAAGAAGCCGAAATACGGACAATCATCTCCCAATGTGTAGTAAGCGGTCTTTTGGGTGGATACGTCCGTTACGGTTGGTTCGTTGTTTTCATTGAGATAGCCTGCTTTATTGAAAGTTACAAATCGGCCGTCAAAATAGAACAGGTCGAAATCTTTTTTGAAATCATCAAAGCAGATGTATTTGTTGAAATCAATGTTGACCGTGTAATAGGTGCGGTTTTCATCCTGCTGCGGGAATTCCACGTGACGAAGCGTGTAATCGTAGGAACCGCAATCGGATGTGTAGGTGTTTGTAACATCGGCATAGGTCTGACCGACGGAATCGATCTGTGAATGTTTGAATTCGGAAAGCACTTCCTGATTCAGCAAACCTTTGCGGTACTGAACGAATTTGAGAATGCCGACGGAGTTGAACTGCGGCTGTTCGGGCCAGATATTGCCGCTGCAACCTCTGAAATCGGGAAGTGTCCAACCGTCCTTTTGTGTAACAAAATAGGGAGCAATGCAGTTAGATTCCGTAGTGCCCGTGGACAAATGGTAGTAGGAAACATGGAATTCGATGCTTGACAACTGTTTGAGAGGAGATTGGCCCCAGTTCTGATACAAATTGACAAGAGTGAGTTCCTGCGTCTCGTTTGCCTTGAGGGAAACGGGGAAGAAACTGTCGCCGTACTGGCGGTCGATGGCATTGTAGAATGTATCTCCGAAGTCACCGCTGAAGTTTTTGCAGACCTGTACCGGTATGGGAACAAGTGTTCTTGTGTCGTCCAGCACTGCTGCGGCTTCCAGACAGCCGTTTCTGCCGTTGGAACGAATGTAAATATCACGGTCGTTGCCATCACACTGCATCTGCAGATCGGCAAAATAACGCATATCGGGGTTATTGTAAGCCGTGGTGAAATCCGTGCCGTCCATTTGCAAAGTATATGTGCCGCGCAAATGCTCATAGCCGAGATAAACGGCATTGGCATTGTTGCTTGTGATCTGAATGCCCGACAAGGGATTGCGTTCAAGTGCGGCTTCTTTGTCAATGGCGGTAAAGTTATGCTCGGCAGATGTCCAGACGCGGTAACCGCAGGTCACTTCGTTGAGGGCATAACCGCCCGTTTCGTCACTCTTGTTGATGCCCGTGCCCGGTGTGTATGCGGCATATTGCGTGACGGTAACGGTTTTTCTGTCTTGGGTGATCTCCACTTTCTGTGTTGTGCCGTCGTTGGGAATGATAAAGCCGACAATGCCGACACCGTCAATATCGAAAGCGACATATTCAACACTTGCGGCATCAATTGCATCCAAGGTGTCATGGAGTCCGTTTTTGTCACGGATCTGCATTTTTGCAACGGTGCTTGCGGGGATCTTTACGACCGTGCCGAAACTTTGTAATTTTTCGGTGGGTTCAGCCGCCAACAGGCGTACCTGCTGATACAGACGGTCACCGTACAGGTGATACGTTTTGTCAACTTTGAAATCCACGTCTTTTTTCAGCAGTGTCGTGTAATCAAAGTCACGGATGTTGCATTCGTAATAATAAACACCGAGGCGGGTGGTGTTGACTCTGCCCGTAACGCATGAATCGGAAGAATAATACGTTTTTCCGTCCGAATCCGTATAGAATGTGTCAAAGGAATCCGCAATAAAAACATTTCCGTCAATGTCTGTCAGTGTTGCGGTGTTGTTTCCCTTATCGGTCAGTTTGTGTGTCAATGCGACATTCTTGTTCTGCATACGGTATGCACTGCGATCGGCATCGGTGTAAAAGGCCTGTGCCGTATTCTGCATTTCACTTGCATACAGAATGCTGTCAGCAAGAGAAGTATCTCTGTCAATGTTGTTGATGATTTCCACAGGAGCCTCCGGTTGCGGTTCAAAGGGAACTGCGTAAAAAGTATTCGCAAGGAATGTAAGTAAAGTGCAGAGAATGGGTAAGAATACGTGTTTTAAGATCAGCATAAAAATCCCCCTTTTTTATTCTTCATAAACAGGCAATTCTACCACAGTGGGAACGATGTCGAGATGCGGTAAAAATACGTTTAAGATGTCCGACAGTTTGATTTTTAACGTACTTGTGTTCATGCACGGATGGCATCCGATGTATGCATCCTGCAAGAGATCCCTGTCGATGCTCAATTTCACACGGTGCTCTTTGTCATTCATGAGACCGAGCACACTGACCGAGCCGGGTGTTAATCCTAAAAATTCTTCCATGTGTTGCGCATCCGCAAAGGAAAGACGGGAAGATCCGATCTGCTTTGAAAAATCTTTGGTTTTGAATTTTTTATCCCCGGGCATCAGCAACAAATGAAAATTGGTGTGTTGCGTGTTACACAGAAACAGATTTTTGCAGATGGCAACATCCAAAACTTTTTCGATGCAGTGGCACATTTCAATGGTGTCTGCATGATCGTGATCGCATCCGACGAACGGAATATGCAAACGGTTAAGCAGATCGTAAACGGCTGTTTCCGACGGGGTGCGTGCGGAACAATCCGGCGTTTCGGTGAAAAGGGAAGATGAAATGTACATAGTTATGTCTCCGTTCGTTTTTTGAGTGCGTTTGCGAACTGTTCAATTCGTTTCATGCGGTGATGAAGCCCCGATTTTGTGATGCTTTCGCTCAACAGCGGCAAAAGGGCAGTTGTTGAAAGTTCGGGGTTTTCAAGTCGCAGTTGCGCCAATTCCTGCAATTCCTGCGGTAAACTGTCCAACCCGACCGTGTCGCGGATAAAAACGATCGCATCTCGCTGTGTTGCTGAACTCTGCACGGCACGTTTTGCATTTGCATTTTCAAAATTGCATTTGCGGTTGACCTGATTGCGGATATCTTTTATAACCTTTGCACCGATAAATTCCATGAACGCTTCGCTCGAACCCATGTGACCGAGCGTATCTTCGATTTCTTCGCTGTTTTTGAAATACACGACCGAAGTCATGTTTCGTTGCGTCAATCTCGGTCGAAGATCAAATTCATCAAAAAGTTTCAAAAACTGATCGCAAAGCGGCTTTGAGGAAACGGAAAACTCAAGGTGATAATCCTTTGTCGGATCCGTGACCGTCCCGCAGGCAAGAAACGCACCGCGCAAAAACGCACCGAAACAGCATTCGTTCTGCAAATTTGAAAGATTGATCGCGCTTCTTGGATTTCGCAGATCCAGTCCCAGTTTATTTATGATCTGCAGGCGTTGATCTTCGTCTCGTACGGTGACTTGATAATAGCCCCCCGGTGTTTCCTGCAGATCGGCAACGCGTCCCGAAAGCAACGCAACGGCGTCGCAATAAAGGGATGCAACGCCGCCGTGTTCGGTTAATATGGATATTTCATTGGCCGAAAATGCTCTGCCGAACAGCAACAAAGCATAGCCGCACGCTACCGCACAGCAATCGGACGATTGAATTTGGGTAAGTTCTGTTTTTACATCTTTGGCAAATGACATAGTTTTCAATTAAGGGAGCATGACGACTTCCGGTTGCAGAAGCACGCCGTGTTTTTCAAATACCGTATCTTGAATGTGTTTCATCAATTGTTTTACATCTGCGGCGGTGGCATTGCCGACGTTGACAACAAATCCCGCGTGCTTTGTGCTGACAGCGGCACCGCCGACACTGCAGCCTTTCAGACCGCATTCATCAATGTGTGCTGCGGCATAACCCGTTTCTGGACGTTTGAACGTACTGCCTGCACTGGGCAGATCCAAAGGCTGACTCGTTTTTCTTTTGATTTTAAGTTCTTCCATGCGCGCACGGATACTCTCTTTGTCGCCCTCGGACAAACGGAAATATGCGCCGAGAATAATGTGTCCGTTGTCTGTGAATAAACTGTGACGGTATGAAAAAGCACATTCATCGGCCTGCGTTTCATAAATCATTCCGTCGGGTGTCATGTGGCGAACCGCAGCAATGCAATCTTTCATTTCACCGCCGTATGCACCTGCGTTCATAAATACCGCACCGCCGACCGAGCCGGGAATGCCGTGGGCAAATTCAAGTCCCGTAAGCCCTTGTTCCAAAGCAAACAAACTTAATTTCGAAAGAATGACACCGGCCTCACAGTAGATTATCCCGTTTTCTTCCGTGTGGAGGTCGGTCAGTCCGTCTGCCAATTGAATAACGGCACCGTTGTAATCCGCATCCGAAAACAGGACGTTACTTCCGTTTCCAATGAGTAAAAACGGGAAAGCCTGTTCTTTGAACACTCGAATAAGCGCAATGAGGGCGGCTTCATCCTTTGGGATCACCACAAACTTTGCTTTGCCGCCGATGCGAAAACTGGTATGTTTACGCATCGGTTCATCACAAAGCACCGTACAGTTTATGTTTTTAAGCTGTTCGATCATGAAAATCAAATCCTTTATTCGTCAAGCAGAGCCGCACCGATAATGCCTGCATCGTTGCCCAGTTCTGCCGCAAGAATCTGTGTCTGTTTTTTTGCATGGATGCTGTAGATTTCGGAAGAGACCACTTTGCGAAGCGGAACCAACAGGTTTTCGCCTTCGTTTCCGACACCGCCGCCGACACAAATGACGTCGGGCTGGAATGTGTTGATGATGTTGCCCACACCGCAGGCAAGCATGGCTACGTAGTTGTCAACGACCGCACAAGCGGTGGCGTCGCCCTGACGCATACCGTCAAAAGCGGTTCTGCCGTTGACTTTACTGATGTCATTGTCAACCAGTTTCCACATTAGGCTGTCATAGTGCTTGCGCATGGCATCTTTTGTCTGGGCAATGAGGGCGGTAGCCGAGGAATATCTTTCCCAACAACCTTTTCTGCCGCAATTGCACTGCTCGCCGTTGTACACGATGACCATGTGTCCCATTTCACCGGCCGCGTAGTTGCAACCCGTTACAAGCTTGCCGTTGACAATGATGCCGCTGCCGACACCAGTGCCGAGGGTGATCGCCACAAAGTTTTTCACGCCTTTGCCGCAACCTGCAACCGCTTCACCGAGGGCGGCACAGTTAGCATCGTTGTCAAAATAAATTCTGCCGATTCCCGTGCGTTCGGTCAAAAGACGCAGAGCAGGGGTATTGTCAAAGCCGAGGTTGTTTGCAAATTCAATGAGACCTTCTGCTTTGTTGACCGAGCCGGGCGTGCCGACGCCGATGGAAAGAATATCGTTTTTGGTGATGCCTGCCGCTTTCATTGCGTCTTCGATCGCGGCGGCGATATCGTCAAAGATTTTTTCTGCGGGGCGGGGGACATTGGTTTTTCTCTGTCCTTTTGCAATGATTTTGTTGTTTTCATTCACAACACCTGCGACGATGTTTGTTCCGCCGAGGTCTACACCGATTCTGTACATAATTATATCCTCCTCAATTTTCAAATATGTATGATTTTAATGCCAATACTGAATGGATGTTGCGCCTTCTTCGTCTTCAAGTCCGAGTTTTTTGAGCAATTCTTTGGCCGCAGAGTACCCCATGCGTTTTTGACGGTTGTTCATGGCTGCAACCTCAATGATCGTGGAAAGATTTCGTCCGGGCTTGACGGGAATGGTCACGCTCGGAATGCGAATGCCGAGAATTTCCGTGAATTCTTCTTCCAGACCGATCTTGTTGTAACTCTTTTCTTCGTCCCAGTTTTCGAGTGTGAGAACAAGGTCGATCTTTTCCGTCATTTTAACCGCACCTGCACCGAAAATGTTCATGGCATTGATGATGCCGATGCCGCGCAGTTCAATGAAATGACGAATGTTGTCGGGCGCAGAGCCTACGAGGGAAATGGCGGAAACTTTGCGGATCTCCACCGCATCGTCTGCGATCAGACGGTGACCGCGTTTGATAAGCTCTACCGCCGTTTCGCTCTTACCGACGCCGCTGTCGCCCGTGATGAGCACACCTTCGCCGTATACTTCCACCAGCACACCGTGACGGGTAATGCGTTCTGCAAGTTCAACACCCAGGTAAGCGATCAGCGCGGACATGCATCCCGATGTGTTGTCGGGAGATCGCAGAACGGGAACTTCGTATTGAATCGCCAGCGGAATGAGTTCTTCGGGCGGTTCGAGATTGCGTGTAATAATCAGGCAACTGGGCCTTTGCGACATGAAATGTTCCAGACACGCATGACGCTTTTCTGCATCCAGACTCTGCAGATAGCCGTGTTCGGAAAGACCGATAAACTGAATGCGCGCAGGATCAAAAAAATCGTCATAGCCTGCCAGCATCAGCCCGGGACGGTTGACGTCGCGGCATTCAATGTGGATCAGTGACAGTTCTTTCGGGGTGGATATGACCTCCAGTGAATTGTCCGTCATTAACTTCTGCAAGGATACGGAATAATTCTTTGCCATCATAATCCTCCTTTTTACATATATACAAAAAGTATATAATAATTCTCTTTCAAAATCAATGCCAAACGCGCATATTTTTATAAATTTTATAACGAAAAAAGGAACCCCGACACCGCTGTCCGGGATTCCCTGTGTGGTGTATTTGTTTTTTTGTTTTATACCAAAAAGAATTCCAGAATCAGCACTGTCAGACAGCAGCACACGGCGGTTTTGAACAGATCAAAGCCGAACCATGCGACCAATAAGCCCACGGCCAGTGCCGCCGCACCTGCAATGGGGGATTGGGTGGCATGAATAATGGCGGGTACGGTCATGACCGCCAGTGTAACGTATGGGACATAATAAAGAAAAGATTTTAAGAATTTGTTTTTGATCTGTTTGCGAATGAGCGTCAGCGGCAGGACGCGGATGAGAAGCGAGACCACGGCCATGACCGCGATGTAAATATAATTGTTTCCTCTCATTGGCATTGTTCCTCCGTTTCGCTTTCTTCTTTGACGGGGAACAGCAATGCCGCCGCGCAACTGAGCACAACGGTCAGTATGATCGTTCTTGTGCCTTCCGAAATGTCACGCACATACGGCAAATAAGAGCACAGAGTACTGAGTGCAAAGCAGATCACGATCAGCACGGCGATCACCTTGCTTTTTCTTGCCGGCGGTACGATGATCGCAAGGAACATTCCGTACAGTGCCACGCTGAATGCGCTGACCAGACGGACGGGCAGAAGATTGCCCGCCAAAACACCGATCATGGTGCCGAATGCCCAACAGGGAGCCGCCGCGGCCACTGCGCCGTAGGTGTAATACGGATTCAATGTGCCCGGTCTTGCGATGGCGGCGCCGAACAGTTCGTCCGTGATGTAAAAGCCCATGATCAGGCGGTGAATGAACGGCATTTTTGCGTCCAGGCGTTGGCTCATTGCGCAACTCATCAGCAGATACCGTGCGTTAGCAACCAATGTTGCAAGTGCCATTTCAATGTACGTAGCACCGGCGGCAATGATCGTAAAGCCTGCGTATTCACCTGCGGAAGCATTGCACAGTGCACTGGTCAGAAAACCCTCAAAAGGGGAGAGCCCTGCATTTTTTGCCGCAATGCCGAGTGAAAATGCCACTGCAAAATAGCCCAAGCCGATCGGAATGCCGACCTTGAAACCGCTTTTGAATGCATCTTTGTTTTGAATTGATTTTAACGAGTATTCCTGCATTTTTTGTTATCTCCGCAAAAACGGTGCAGTCTGTTGACCGCACCGTTTCATTTTTCAGTTGTGAATGCCTTTTATTCGGCTGCTGTTTCCGCTTCGTTTACGTCAATGTCTTCCACGGTTGCAACTGCATCGGTTGCTTCTTCGGATGCGTCGGCAACGGTCGTATCATCAAGAGAAACGGCTTCTTCGGAAGTGGTTTCAGCTTCGGTTGCTTCATCGGTCACAACATCAGTTGCTGCTGCATCTTCGGAACCTTCAACAACTTCTTCTGCACTGTAATCAAAAGTCAGATTGACCGTGTCGCGGAAGTTGAAATCAATGTTGAAATTACCCAGATCTGCAAAACTGCCCTGTCCCATAGCATCAAAGGTAACGAGTACATTTTTGGTGAGCGTTGCATTGAGGATCTGTTCGGTTTCCATGTCTACTTCGAAGAAGATGGTGCAATCACGGTAGTCAACCGAGTAATCGCTGACTGCAACAGCAGTGTTGACTTTTGCAAGTTCGGTCAGAACATAGTCTTTGTCAACGGTGTTGGGGAAGTACTTGTTGATGGTTTCGGCATCGGCAAACACTTCTTCTTCACCTTCTGCGGCAGGATTTTTAAGGAAAGAAACGGTAACCTTGAGTTTGTTGTCGCAAACATAGGACTTTGCCATAATGTCGCCGTTTTCATAATATTCCTGTTCGCCGTCTTCGTTGGTAACGGGCATATCGGTCAGTTCGTTACCGTCTTCGTCAAACTGATACTTGGGAACATCTTCTTCATAAGCGATGGATTCGCCTTCTTCGTCTGTCACATTTTCACTCGTCCAGTTTCTGGCGGTGTAAATGTCATAATTGACAACGGAGGCTACGTCTGCTTCGTCAACCGTGAACATGGTTTCGAATACAGGTGCGGGAGCACTGAAGCCGTTCATAAGATAAGTCTTGATGAAACCGAGCGTGTCACCGAGTGTTTCAACGCCTTTGTTTTCACCTTCAGCGAATGCTCTGGGAGCATCGACAGCAAAACTTTCACTGACATTGATTACGGGTGTTTGTGCATTGGATTTTTCAATAATAGAATTAACGTATGCAACAACATTCTCTTCCGATACTGTTTCCATTCTTACAAACGCAGTGGTGGATTCCTCTGTGTCGGGATCGGTGTTGCCTGTGCAGGCGACAAGGTTGAACATCATTGCAAAAATAAGCAATGTTGCAACGGACAGTGCTACGATTTTTTTCATGCGAAAAATACCCCTTTCGGATGTCAATATTCGGTACAAACTACATTATACCAAAGATTTACACTTTTTGCAATAGGCAAAATGTATCAGATCAGTCGTAATTCTCGCAAAGACCTTTTTCGTCAAACAGGTATGCGGTTTCAAGGGCGATCTGAATACCTTTTTCAACACAGCGGGGATTCATATTATCCCAAGTATCTTCTCTGGTGTGATAATATTTGGGAGGACCGGGATACATGGCGGCCAAAGCAACGGCGGGAATACCTGCCTGCGTTACGGCTGCGGCATCGGATGCGCCGCAGAAAATGCTGGAGAATTTCAGTTCTCTGCCTGCATATTCGCCGGCTTTTTTAACAAGATTACAGCAACGGGAGTCATGCTTTGTAAGACCGGACATATCTCTGGAGTAAATGTCCATGCTGTCATCATCACGGAATGTATCCATTGCGAAGAACATGGTTTCCACTTCTTTGAGTTCTGCCATGTGCGCTTTTGCAAAAGCCTTTGCACCGCGCAGACCTGCTTCTTCACCGCCGGAGAACAGAACGACAAGTTCCGTATTTTCAAAACGGAGATTGTTGTCGCCCATGTACTTCATAACAGCGGCGGCACACATACAACCGGTCAGATTGTCATTGGCACCTTGTACACAGACCTTGGTGTTCAGGAAAATAAACAGACAGATAAAAGAGGGAACGAATGCAATGCTGACATAAGCAAATACAGGGCTCATGTCTTCTCCGAGAACGATGGCAAGAATGCCGACAACGACCATATAAATGAGGCCGATCGCGGCGGAGATCAGTGTAACGTAAAGTAGGGGAGCACCGCCGAGATGGGTAAAACGCCACTCAAAAGAGGAGTCGGAATGACCGCCGATGATGATTCTGCGTTTGACTTCACCGACGGGCTTACGCACGCAGTATGTGTTATGCGATGTTTCTTTTTTGAACATGAAATCAATAAATTCCTTATAGAAAAGAAATTCACCGAACATGAAGATCGCGGCAATAACAGCGAGTGCAAGGCTGATGTACTGCATAATTGCAAATCCTGTCAGTGTACCTGCAACAAAGAGGGCAATGCCGCAAAGCAACAGAACTGCGTCAATTTTCATCCAGCCGAAAAACGCACCGGGATGAACGGAAAATTCTTCCGTATGTACTTCATCGGCTGCATTGCCGACCTGGGCGGCCATGAATTGCTGGGATTTCAGTTCTTCTTCCGAACCGCAGGGACGGGGGCCGATCTCCGTACAGATCTTTTTGATTGATCGTGTTGCAAAATTGGTATACTCCCTGAGTTTGGGAGTGAAATTGGGAATGCTTTCAGAGGCTTTCATATCTTTTCTTTTCTCCTTTTGCTGTCTGAATTAGACCTATCATAACATAAAATAATCATTTAGTCGAGTGTTAATTGTGATGAAAAGTGTGCAGAATTGTTAGACACTTTGACTAAAATGTGTGACAGACAGTACCAAATGTGCAGGATTGTTGATTGCCTGTGCGGAAAATGATTTGACATTTGCGTGAATTTATTGTATCATTATAATGAATATATGTGTTTCAAAATTTGACGAAAGGACAACCTTATGAAAAACAATCTTGCCGTTAAAATAATAATTGCCGTTTTTGCGGTGATTGCAGTCGGTGTTGCCGCCTTTTTCATTGCGGATCATGTTGTGAACGGGGAGGAACCTACGACACTGTCCTCCGAATTGGTATCTCCCGAAGTGACCGTTCCCGTCGGAACCATTCAGGAAAACGCACCCGATACGACAGCCGAATGGAATGAAGATGTTACTTTGCTGCAAAGTGTTGTGGTTGCGACTACTGCTCCGCAAATGCCCGAAGAAGCTCCCGGTGAAGTGGAAACATTGGCTGAACCCTCTGTGTTGGATGCAGGCAATCTGAAATCGGATGATAAGGTAACGCTTGTGTTGAATGCAAATTACAAACTCCCCTTGGATTATCTTCCTTATCTTGAGGAAATTGCTGAAAGCGACCTTTACATGGAGGCCAAAGCGGCCGCGGCTTTTAATAAAATGTATAAAGATGCGCTTGCGCAGGGATTGACATTAACGCCTGCTGTTGCTTATGTCAGTGTAGCTCGCCAGCAGATCCAATTTGACAATCTGACCGAAAAGTATGAGAGAATGGGCTATTCCGAAGCGGAGGCACAGGCTTTGGCGGCAAGAAAAGTCCTTCCTGCCGGTTGCAGTGAACACAATGCGGGACTTGCCGTTGATTTTGCATCGGAAGAAGCCGATTTCACGGAAAGTGTACAGTACAAATGGCTTGTTCGCAATGCTGCTTATTACGGTTTTATTGAGCGTTACACAGAAGAGTTTGAGGATGAGACCGGAGTGGATGCAAATGCAACGCACTGGAGATTTGTCGGATCTTCCGCGATGGCAAAAGCAATCGTTGAAAGCGGAATGAGTTTTGAAGCCTGGATGGAATCGGAATTTGCCGATTGGGAAGCCCCAGAGGAAGAATCCACAACACGTTTCTTTATGGCTGAAACCACCGAATCCGCAACAGAAGATGCAACCGACGAAGCAGAAGATGCGACCGATGTGACGGATGAAAACGGGGAAGACCCCACGGAAGAAACCGCTACGGTGCAGGACGAACCGACTGAAGCACCCACGCAGGAAGTGATCGATCTTGATATTTATTGATTTATAAATTTTATAAATTAAATAAACAACGGCAGATGCTTTGTTCGTGTGAACGCTGCATCTGCCGTATTTATTTTTCTTAACCGTTCTTTTCTTTGTGTGCTTTGATGTCGCTGAGAATATCCTTTTCTTTGTACAGTGCAAACACCGCAACCGAGATCAAACAGATCACACCGCCGACCACTGCGGTCAGAAGCAAGCCTGTTTTGCCGACGTTTTCGCCTTCCTGTGCACCTATGACGGTCAGCGAGGGAACGATCATGATTGCAATGGATGTCCCCATTTTTGTAATAAAGCTCTTTGCGGCACTGAAAATGCCTTCCTGGTTGACACCCGTTTTGATGGTATCGTGGTGAATTACGTCGCTCATCATGGAGCCCGGCAATATGTTGAGCACGGCAAACGGGAAGGAAACGACCAGTGCAAACACTACGCCTTTGACCATATTGGTGCCGGGTAACTGTTCAACGAAACAGATCACGAAACAACTCAGTGCAAACACTGCACAGCCGACCATCATGGGTACTTTTTTACCTTTGTTCTTTGCCCATTTGTTGACGAAAGGATACAGCACGAGTGAACCGACGATGGACGAAGCCATAATGATGATCGATTGCGATTCGGGCAGTTCAAGAAGGTCTGTGATGTAATACATGATACAGGCCTGGAAGATCGCCATGCCCGTGCCTTCGAGCAACTGTGCAACGGTCAGTACCGTAAAGTTTTTATTGGCAAATGCGTGTTTGAGTGATGCCATTAAGGAAACGGTCGGCTGTACGGACTGCACGTAGTCCTTTTCGCGGATGGTGAAGGTGGGGAGCAGGAGCAACACAACACCCACGGCGGTGAAAATGCCGAACGTGATACGCCAGGATGCCAAAGCGGAACAGCCCATGGATTTGAAGATCGAAACGAATGCGGTGGTGGCGTAGCCGACCATGCTGCCGAGTACAAAAAACAGGGAACTCATGGTGTAGGCATCCACGCGGCGTTCGGAGGAGGAGATCATTTCGGGCAACAATGCGTGGTGCGGGATCATATAAAGCGTATAGAAAACGTAGTAACCCCACAAAAATACAGTCAGCCAGATGTTGTTCAGCATCCCCGGTTCATTTGCGGGTGCACAGAAAATGAGCAACGAGCACAGTGCGTAGGGAATTGCAAACCAACGCATGAACGGGATTCTTCTGCCGTTTTTGTGTTTGCATTTGTCGCTGATGTTGGCTACGACGGGATCCGTAAACGCATCAATGATATGGCCGACGGCTTTGATGAAACCGATCACGGTCAGAATACCGAGAACGACAACGCCCTGTGTAATGAGCGTCGGCAAGCCCGATGCCTGTGTAGGCTGATAGAAATAAATGAGGTAATTGTTGAGCATGGTGGTGAAAAGTCCCACCGCAAACTGCGGCAAGGTGTAGCAAAGTATGATTTTCTTTGAAACTTCTTTCATAAAAAACGTCCTCTCTTTTGTTTCTTTTTGCCTTTCCTACACTATATACCATGTTTTTCATTTATGCAAGATAAAAACACGGGAATTGACAATTCCGTTTGTTTATGATATGATAATGAAAACTGAATCACACGACTGCGTATCACTTGATGATACGGTCGGATGCCGCGCACGCATTCGATGCTGAGGAAATATCGGTGAAAATCCGAAGCAACAGCCATTGCCGTGACTCTGCAAAGAGAAGTCGGAATGCTCAGTCTTTCGTTCGTGAAACGGTTCCCGGGCAAAAGGGGAACACGACGCACATAAAGAAAACAAGGATATACGCAGGTGTATCTTTTCTTTTGGTCGTGCTCTATTTTGCAGAGTACGATTTTTTTATTTCAGGAGGAAAAACATGAAAAAAATTCTTGCACTGTCCCTTGCGTTGCTTTGCTCTTTGTGTCTGATGCTGACTGCCTGTACGCAGGGTGAAAATGAAACCCCCGATCTTTCGGGTGCTGTCGAGGACATTACGAAAGATGCAACAGCCGTACCTGCTTCTGACGGCACAATGTCCGCAGAGAATGTTCAGAAAAAGATCACGCTTACGGTCGATGTTGTGGATGCAGACGGCAATACGCAGACCTTTACCGTCAGCACCGATGCCGATAATCTCGGAGATGCATTGCTCGCAGAAGGTCTTGTTGAGGGCGAGCAGGGTGCTTACGGGCTTTATATTAAATCCGTCAACGGAATCCGTGCGGATTACGATCTGGACAAAGCATACTGGGCACTTTATTCGAACGGTGAAATGCTGATGACGGGTGCAAGTGACACCGCCATTGCCGACGGACAGCACTATGAACTTGTCTACACGGTAGGTTAACGAAAAAAAAGAACATAAAAAAAACGGTAAGGTCGGTGCGTTGCCTTTGGCAGACCTTGCCGTGTTTTCCATGTTCGCCGCACTCATGTTCTGTTCCAAACAGTTGATGGAATTTCTGCCGAACATTCATCTGCTCGGTATGTTTACAATGCTGTTGACGCTTGTTTACCGCAAATATGCACTGATCCCGATTTATCTTTACGTGGTGTTACAGGGATTGTATGCAGGGTTTTCGCTGTGGTGGATACCGTATCTGTATATATGGACGATCCTTTGGGGAATTACCATGCTGTTGCCCAAACAAATGAAAGACAAGACCGCGACCGTCGTCTATCCGCTGGTGTGCGGTTTGCACGGCCTGTTTTACGGTGTGTTGTATGCACCGGCGCAGGCATTGCTGTTTCATCTTGATTTTGAGCAATTGATCGCGTGGATCGCGGCGGGATTTCCGTATGACGTTTTGCATTTTGTCGGCAATACGGTTGCGGGATTGCTGATCTTGCCACTTTCCAAAGTGCTGTGCAAACTGCGCAGCAAAACCGCTTTCAGGTGAGAGATGCAAGATGTTTTTTGAGGCAGGCGAAGGATTCTTCACTCAGATCGTGTTCCAGTTTACAGGCATCTTTCCTTGCGGTTTCCGGGGAAACGCCGATCTTTATGAGCAGTTCAGCAATTACGCAATGCCGTTCATATGTGGCGCAGGCAATTTGCAACCCCTGCTCTGTCAAAAACAGAGAACTGTTTTCATCGATTTCCACAAGGCCCTTTTCACGAAGGTTTTTGAGCATCACGCTGACGGTCGGTCTTGAAAAGCCGAGATGGGTACAAATGTCGATTGCGCGCACTCTGTCTTTGTTCCGGCTCTCAATCAAGATCGCTTCGAGGTAGTTTTCTGCGGATTCTCTGATTTTCATGATGTCCCTCCGTTCATTTTTTATTATCATATCATTTTCCTGTTCGGATTGCAAGCACGGAAAAAGATGTTCGACAGTAACATCAATGAAAATAATTAAAATACATAAAATTTAAGTTGACAATAAAAAAACAATGTGTTATATTGCTTTTATCTGAAAGTTGTTAAATATAAACAACTTTAGAAATTTATAAGGAGGAAACTTAAATATGAAAAAGTTTTCCAAAATCATTGCTATGCTTCTTTGCCTGTCCATGGTAGTTGCTTTTGCAGCTTGCAGCGGCACTGAAGATCCCACCAACGCATCCGACGATGCAACTGTTGCCGATGATGCAACTGTCGCTGACGACGCTACCGTTGCTGACGGTTCCGATGCTGTTGAAACCGAATTCGATTTCTCCGAAGCAGGTCAGTACACGGCTGACAACACCGCTTATTTCATCGGTGCTACCGGCCCGCTTACCGGCGACACTTCCTCTTACGGTATTTCCGTACAGCAGGGTGCTGCTCTTGCAGTTGAAGAAATCAACGCTGCAGGCGGCCTGAACGGTGTTCAGTTCAAGTTCGACATGAAGGACGACAAGAGCACGGCTGCCGATGCATCCACCGGTTATGATGCTCTTTATGAAGCAGGTATGCAGATTTCCATCGGTTCCGTTACTTCCGGTTCCTGTGAATCTTTTGCAGCACGTGCTGATGAAGACGGCGTTTTCTTCATCACTCCTTCCGCTTCCGCTGCTTCCGTTATCGCTGCCAGCGACTATGCATTCCGCGTATGCTTCGGCGATCCCGACCAGGGCATTCTTGCTGCTGAAGAACTGACCGCAAACTTCACCAATATCGGCGCGATCTACGACAACTCCGATCCCTATTCCACCGGTATCTATGAAGCATTCAAGACCAAGATGGCTGAACTCAATGTTTCCTACATCGAACAGAGCTTCGATGCTGAAAACAACCGTGACTTCTCCACACAGGTTGAAGCACTCAAGGATTGTGATGTTATCTTCCTTCCCATCTATTACACCGAAGCAGGTCTGATTGCCAAGACTTGCGTTTCCAAGGGCTGTGATGCTCTTCTGTTCGGTTGCGACGGTCTTGACGGTGTTGCCGATCAGATCGACGAAACCGTTACCAACACCATCAAATACATCACTCCTTTCGATGTAAACAGTGAAGAAAAGATGGTTGCTGATTTCGTTGCTTCCTACACCACCAAGTACGGTTCTGCTCCCGACCAGTTTGCTGCTGACGGTTATGATGCAATTTATGTCATTTACAACGCAATGCTCAAGGCAGGCATCAATAACGTAACGGTTGCTCCCGACGTTCTCGGTGATGCCATTGTTGCTACCGTTACCGCTGCTGATTTCTCCTACAAGGGATTGACCGGCGATATGACTTGGGATGTTTCCGGTGCTTGCAATAAGATTCCCGTTATTGTTACACTGGGTGAATAATCCACTCGCATTATTGAATTTTATAATTATGGCCGAGGGGTTTTCTCTCGGCCATAAGCCCTCTTTATTACCTGATAAGGGTGGGTACAAAATAACAAATTTAAAAATAACGGTCGAAATATAGAATGATTTGTTGTTTTGTATGTACCTTTGCAGGTGCATAATTCCAACTCGAAGGAGTACATTATGAGTACAGTTTTAGACGGATTGAGTCTGGGTGCGATCTACGCACTCATTGCCCTCGGTTATACCATGGTTTACGGTATTGCCAAGATGCTCAACTTTGCACACGGCGATATTATCATGGTTGGTGCCTACGCCATTTTTGTAACGCTCGCTGCCGGTGGTCATGTCGGTATTGCACTGTTGGTAGCGGTTTTGATGTGTGTGGTATTCGGCATTGTGATCGAAAAAGTTGCATACAGACCCTTGCGCGGTGCATCCCCCTTGGCGGTGCTGATTACTGCGATCGGCGTCAGCTATCTGTTGCAGAGCGTGGCGCAGATCATTTTCGGTGCAAAAGCGCAGACGGTCAGCATTGTCTCATTCGGTACGGTGAAGATTGCGTCTGCGGAGATCAGTGTATCCTCGTTGATTACGCTTGTAGTCGGTGCGGTTATTATGGCGGCATTGACGCTTTTTGTAAAAAACACGCGTACGGGACGTGCCATGCTGGCGGTTTCAGAGGACAGAGGTGCCGCACAGCTCATGGGGATCAACGTCAACCGTATTATTATGATCACCTTTGCCATCGGCTCGGCATTGGCGGCTTTTGCAAGCATTTTCTATCTGATGCAGATTCCCTCTACGGAACCGACGCTCGGTTCCATGCCCGGCATAAAAGCCTTTACCGCGGCCGTTATCGGCGGCATCGGATCGATTCCCGGTGCCATGATCGGCGGTGTTCTGCTGGGCGTGATTGAAAAGATCTGTTTGAGCGTGCCCGTATTGGCACCCTATACCACGGCTGTTGAGTTTGCAATGCTGATTTTGATCTTGCTTGTGCGTCCCATCGGTCTGCTCGGCAAAAAGAGAAGAGAGAAGGTGTAAGAATGGCTAAACTGAAAAGAATTAAGATATCCGATTATTTCTGCTATCTGATCGTCGGTGCGGTCATGATCGGTTCATTCATTGTTGCACAGACGGGTAATTTGCCCCGTTCTTATTCCAATCTCCTTGTGCAGGTTGCTTACAGCATTATTCTTGCAGTTTCTTTGAATCTTGTTGTCGGCTTTTTGGGTGAGTTGAGTCTCGGTCATGCAGGCTTTATGTGCGTGGGTGCCTACATGGGCAGTTACCTTGCCATGCAGTTGTCGGCTGTTGTTGATAACAAACTGATCGTTCTGATCGTCAGTATGCTTGCGGGCGGTCTGCTTGCCGCATTTTTCGGACTTTTGGTCGGTCTTCCCGCATTGCGTCTGAAAGGTGACTATCTTGCCATTGTTACCCTTGCATTCGGTGAGATCGTTCGTACCATCTTCAAGAATATGTCCGTATTCGGTAAAGCCATGGGCTTGAGTACGCAATCCATTAAATATGACACAAGACAGGATACATCTCTCTATCTTGTTTCCTTTGCGACCGTCCTTGTGGTTCTTTTCCTTGTACAGAATCTTGTACGCAGTAAGCACGGCAGAGCCATTACGGCCATTCGTGACAACGAGATCGCCGCAAAAGCCATGGGCATTAACGTCACGTTCTACAAACTGTTTGTGTTTGTCATTGCCGCATTTTTTGCAGGCATGGCCGGTGTTATTTACGGTCATTATACAACGCCCGTTCTGTATTCGTTCTTCTCTTATAACTATTCCATTGAAATTCTCGTTATGGTCGTGCTCGGCGGCATGGCAAGCATCAACGGTTCCATTATTGCCGCGGCACTGATCACATTCATCAACTTCCAGTTGCAGAGCCATCTGTCCGGTGACCTTGCCGCGCTGAAGTATCTGATCTATGCATTGATCCTCATTGTGCTTGTCATTTTCAACAACGCTCCCAAACTTGCCCCCATCAAAGACAAGGTGTCTCCCAAAGCCATGTTTGAAAAGATCAGAGCACACAAACGTAAACCCGGCGATATTCGCGGTGATAAGAGTGATTGGCGCGTGATCCCCACAAAGATCCGCATGGACGAAGTTTTGTCCGTTGATTTACAGCAGGGCAATGATTACACGCCCGACAAACCGAACAAAGGAGGAAACTGACATGAGTGAAGTTGTATTGAAAACCGAAAACTTAGGCATTTCCTTCGGCGGTCTGAAAGCAGTTGATAACGTCAATATCGAGATCAAGAGAAAGCAGTTGTACGGTCTTGTCGGTCCTAACGGCGCAGGTAAAACCACCGTTTTTAACTTGCTGACGGGTGTTTATCAGCCCACTACAGGCTGTTTTTATCTCAACGGTGAAAAACTGACGGGTAAAACGCAGGAGCAGATCAACCACAAAGGCATCGCCCGTACATTCCAGAATATCCGCCTGTTCAACAACATGAGCGTGATCCGCAACGTGTTGGTGGGACTTCACAATCAGCCCGAATTCAAGTGCAATCCGTTCGTTAGCCTTCTGCGTCTGCCGCGCCATTTTAAGGTAGAAAAAGCCATGCGCGAAAGAGCCAAAGAAATTCTTAGGATTTTTGACCTTGAGGATGAACGCAACAATCTTGCCTGCAATCTTCCTTACGGTAAACAGAGAAAACTCGAAATTGCACGTGCGCTGGCTACCAATCCGAAATTACTTCTGCTGGATGAACCTGCCGCAGGCATGAATCCGCATGAAACGGAAGATCTTATGAATATTATCCGCCGCATCCGTGATGAATTCGATCTGACGATCCTGCTTATTGAGCATGATATGAAGTTTGTGTCCGGTCTTTGCGATGAGATTACGGTTCTTAATTTCGGTACCGTTCTCGCACAAGGCAAAACCGAGGATGCACTGAACGATCCCGAGGTCATCAAGGCCTACATCGGTGAATAAGGAGGAAACGGTATGGCATTGCTTGAAGTTAAAAATCTTGAAGTTTGCTACGGTGTGATCCGTGCGCTGAAAGGCATCAGTTTTGAAGTCAATCAGGGCGAGATCGTTTCTCTGATCGGCGCGAACGGTGCAGGTAAAACCACCACCATGCAAAGCATTATGGGGCTTATTCCCATCAAAAGCGGTACGGTGACCTATGACGGACAGGTGATCAATAAGATCCCCGGTCATAAATTGGTGTCGCTCGGCATGAGTCAGGTTCCCGAAGGCCGCCGCGTGTTCCAGGAACTGACCGTTTATGAAAATCTTGTGCTGGGTGCCTATGCGCAAAAGGATAAGAAAAAGATCAAGGATGATATTGAAGAGATCTGCACCCGTTTCCCGCGTTTGGGGGACCGCAGAAAACAGATCGCAGGTACGCTTTCGGGCGGTGAACAGCAGATGCTCGCAATGGGACGTGCCATGATGAGCCATCCGAAACTGCTGATGCTGGACGAACCTTCTATGGGACTTTCCCCCTTGCTTGTCGATCAGGTTTTCGAGATCATTAAGGATTATCATAAATCAGGTGTCACCATTCTGTTGGTTGAACAGAATGCAAAAAAAGCCCTGTCCATTTCCGACCGCGCATACGTGCTTGAAACCGGTGCGATCACCATGGAGGGCAAAGCCGATGAACTTCTCAATGACGAAAACGTCAAGAAAGCCTATCTCGGTGAGTAAAGAATAAGAAAGACGTATCGTCACGGCCTGTTTGAGGCTGAAACGATACGTCCTTTTTGATTATAGTGTAATTGCCGAAGCAATCAGCATTTGCGCTCCGAAATAGGTGACGGATGAAAAAGAGTTGTAGGAATACTCTTTTTTGCCGATTCTGAACGTCTGCGTGTTGCCGAACATCTGCATACAGACACCGCAATCCGAGGCCATGAAGACGATTACCGAGAACGCCAGAACCATTCCCTTGACTTTCTGCAATGCATCTCCCTGCAGGAATGCATAAATGCCCGTGCGAATGCCGAACAACACCATCACCGTGATAATCATTGCATAAATCAGCACAGCAGGTCCCGTTCCGCCGAAATTGATCTTTAGCCGTGCTTTGCCCAGCCATGTGAAGAAAGTAACGATTATTGCCCACGGGATCAGCAACCAAAGTGTTTTTAGTGTCGGCGGCGTGTGAAGTGCGAAAGCACAGATGTAAAGAATGTGTGCGATTGCAAAACAGACAATACCGGGCAACCCTTTCATGCCGAATGCATCGAACCGTAAGGTATAATCACCCGTAAATGCGGCACAAAGTCCTGCAAACAGCACACAGCAATACGGGGAGGTGTATCGGCCGCCTGTCAAAAGCAACACAAGACCGGCACCGAGAAACATGGAGGCCGTTATCATTTTCATTTTCAGTGAGCCGTTTTTATACATGAAAATGTAAGTGCAAACGGCGGCGGCAAGCAGAAACACAAAGTATACGTATTCCATTATCTTCATCCTTTTATAAAAAGCCACGGCTGTTTTGGTGCGCCGTGGCTTAAATATTGAATCAAAAGAGGATCGAAAAAAACTGTCTGCAATTTTTATCGTTTTCTTATACGCCGTCGTGGGAGGTCCAGTAGAAGGGAAGCGGGAACCAGCTTCTGACATTTGCGGGCAGAGCCTGACGGTCTTTGCTGTACAATGCGGCGATCAGGCGGATGCCTTCGCGATGTGTGATTTCCATATCGGGTTTTTCGGTGGTAGGTGTAACGCTGACCTTATTGTCCTTGACTTCAATGCAAAGTTGTTCGTCACAGCGATAGCCGTGGAAGAGAATGACGATCTTACCGTCGCAAAGGGAGTCGTACGTTGCTTTGACACCGAGGAAACCGCGGATGAAATTCTCGTAATTGAGAATGTTTATCATTTCAACGTGATTCATGCTGTAACCACTCATGTGGGCAGCACTGAATTCACAAAGTTCTGTGTTGTAAGCGGGGGCACTGAAACCGATGCCGTCAATATTGAGTGTATCCATCGCGGCGATGCATACGTTGAACATATCCTTGACTTCAAAAGCCAAGATCTCATGTACGCCTTTGCCGTTGCGGCTGACAGAGAAGTAACCCTTGGGTTCTTCGCCGTCAAGTACCACGTACGGAGTTGCTTTCCAGGAACGGAGCAACTGCAGGAAGTCTGTATTCTCTTTATAGATGGTTTTCTGCGGGAAAGAGTTCTTGTATGCAAGGAATTTTTCAAAGAAAAGAGTGTCGTCTTCGGTCATCAGTCTTGCCGTGAACGGGTGAGGATAGCCTTTGCCGAGTTCACGGTAGAGATTTCCGGTGTTAACGTCAAAATCATAGCAAACACCGGCGGGTTCATAACCGAAGAAACCGTAACGCTGTCTCTGACCGCCGAGGAGAGAGAAGTCTGTTCCGTCTTTGATCATTTCTTCCAGGCAAAGATTCATACAGGTGACCATGTGGCCGGCCCCTCTTGCATCTCTGGCAACAGCAACATTACCGATTCCGCCGATCTTCAGTTTCTGGCCTGCTGCATCGCATTCAAGCGGGAACAGACCGATCGCCCCTTTGATAACGCCGTCTTCCATGACGCAGACATTGTTATAGCAGGCTTCTTCTTTGTTTGTATACAATTTGGGGAGCAATGACAAAAAATCACGCTTCGGTACTTCATCGTCTTCCAGAAAGAAGACGTTGTTGAGCATTTCCATCAATTGATCGTATTCTTCGATCGGGGTACGGCCTTTGTAAACTTCCATTGTTTTTCTCCTGTTAGTTTTGATTTTTGCTGCATATACAGTCTTTATTTTTATCCATAGGTAATAATACACTTTCAAGGGTGGTCGTGTCAAGCATAAAAATGCCGTTGGCGGTTTTGTTGGAGGTCAGCACCAAGCAGATCTGCGTAGCCTGTAAACAGGCGATGGCTCCGGCCGCGGCCCCCAGTACGGACGGATCGTTTGCGGGCGGAGTAATTTGCAGACAACGCAAACAAGCCGTTTGATTCGGGAGTACGGGGATCACTTGCCCGCAAAAACCGCGAACAGCCGCGTGGATGAACGGGATGTTTTCCAGCACGCAGGCGTCGTTGAGCAATAAACGTGCTTCCCAAGTGTCCAGACAATCCGCAACACAGGTGTAGTTACGAATGAGTTCATTCGCGTTGTCTTTTGTCAGAAACGTATGATGGACAACAAAGCGGGTGTCGGGGAACTGTTGTTGCAGTTGCTTTGCGGCAACGTCCACCTTGCTTTGTCCGATGTGCTGACGGGAATAAAGAATTTGTCGGTTGAGGTTGCTTTCCTGCACCGTATCTCCGTCGCAAAGGCCGATCGTTCCGATTCCCATACTTGCAAGGTATTCCGCACACGGACACCCGAGACCGCCCAAGCCGCAGATTAAAACGCTTGCATTTTGCAATTGTTGCTGTCCGCGTTCACCGATCTGCGGCAGAGCCGTTTGTCTTATGTGTGTTTCATGCATAGTTTGATATCCTTTCAGATGAAGTGAAAAATCAGCCACAAAACTGCATACAGAATCGGCTGATGTGCCATGTATATCCAAAGGGATTGGCGGCCGACAAAGGCCAACGGTCTGTTACCGATGCGCAAAATGCGGTTGCAGAACGCATTGTTTTGCGTTGCTTTTCTGACGTAGAAGCCGCAAATGTACACAAAAAGCCACGGCAGCAGCGGAACGTAATCGGAAGACCGGAAATTTGCATTTTTCAGCCCAAACGGGAACAAAAACGGGGTGGAATACAAGACGTCAGGTAGATCGATGAGTTTATGTGTGAATATGCCGATATAGCCGAGTCTTACACCGTATGTCAGCATTGCAAGGATGAAAAAAATCAACAATCCCGGCACGGCGGGAATTTTGGACAGCGGTTTTTCCAGTGCTGTCAGCAAAAGCATACACACGCCGATGCTTGTCAGTACACCGAATACGATTTGTTGTGACGGCATGAAAACCATTGTCACGAGTGTGATGATAATTCCGAATACCGTGATCTGCATAGCTCTGGCAAACCGTTTTTTGCCGAAAGAAAAACAGTAGCCCGACAGCAAAACGAATCCGCCCAGAATGGAAAGTTGAAACAGGCGCATCGGTGTGCCGTGAAACCACGGCATGGAGACGTCAAACATATAGCAAAGATCGAATAACAGATGATACACGATCATTTCGATCACAAGAAATCCTCGCAAGGTATCAGGTAGCAGATATCGGTTCTGTTTTGTATTTTTTGACATTATGAACGCTCCGAAATCGGAATATAGTCTTTCCTTTCACCCACGGCAAGGTAAGCAGGACGGATGATCTTACCTGCATTTACAAGTTCTTCCATGCGGTGTGCACTCCAACCTGCTATGCGGGCAATGGCAAACAAGGGGGTAAACAGTTCTTCGGGGATGCCGAGCATTCTGTAAACGAATCCGCTGTAAAAGTCAACGTTCACGCTGACGCCTTTATACATTTTTCTGCGTTCTGCAATAATTTTCGGTGCAAGTTCTTCCACTTTCGCATACAGGGCAAATTCCTTTTCTTTGCCTTTTTCGGCGCAGAGTTTTTCAACAAAGGAACGGAAAATGACCGCACGCGGATCTGATACGGAATAAATGGCATGACCGACACCGTAAATAAGGCCGCTTTGGTCAAAGGCTTCTTTGTTCAATAATTTCAGCAAATAAGCGCTGATCTCATCATCGTCTTCCCAGTCGTGCAGGTTTTCCATGATGTTGTCAAACATATGACAGACTTTGATGTTTGCACCGCCGTGTTTCGGGCCTTTGAGGGAACCGAGCGCAGAGGCTACGGCAGAATAGGTGTCCGTACCGGAAGATGTGACTACGTGTGTCGTAAATGTGGAGTTGTTGCCGCCACCGTGCTCGGCATGCAGAATCAGTGCGAGATCCAAAATTTTTGCTTCCAACGGCGAATACTTACGGTCGTCGCGCAACATCATCAAAATGTTTTCTGCGGTGGAAAGGGAAGGATCCGGCTCATGCAGAAAGAAACTGTTGCTGCCTTTGATATAATAATTCATGGCCTGATAACCGTATACCGCCAACATCGGGAACATGGAAATGAGTTGCAGGCATTGGCGCAGTACGTTTTCATTGGAAGTATCGTCTGCATTTTTGTCGTAAGAATACAATGTCAGCACACTGCGCGACAGGGAGTTCATAATATCGGAACTGGGGGCTTTCATAATGATATCGCGCGAGAAAGACGGCGGAAGCGTTCGCATACTGCCGAGCAAATTTTTGAACTCCTCCAATGCTGTTTTGTTCGGCAAGTGTCCGATCAGCAGAAGATAGACGATCTCCTCAAAGCCGAAGCGATCATCGGAAATGTAACCGTTGACCAGATCGCGTACGTTGTAACCGCGATAATAGAGTGTGCCTTCACAAGGAATCAGTTTGTCGCCGGCAGGCTGTTTGGCTATGATCTCCGAAATCTCCGTCAAGCCCGTCAAAACCCCGTTTCCGTCCAGGTCGCGCAGGCCGCGATTGACCTTGTGGACCGTGTATAACTCTTTGTCGATCAAGTCGTTGGAGGCACATATTGCGCACAGTTTTTGGATGGTATGCATCATATTCGGATTGAACGCAGTCATTCGCAATGTCCTTTCTTTTTTTTGTTCTGTATACGAATAAAGGCCGCCCGCAACGGACGGCCCGTAAAAAACTCTTAAAATGCGTTTTCTACGCGGACAGGGAACTTTGTGGCTCCCATTGCGCAGGCAACACGGCGAGCAACTTCAATGTTCGGAATAGACTGATTATCAAGAATGAAATCGTCGCAACCGTAAACAAGAAGCGGTACGTTAAAGCCGGAATGGCCGCCGCTGGTGTAAACATAGTCACCTGCAATCTTGAGAATGCCGCCCGTTTCATGGTCGGCGGTGATGACAACAAGCGTTTCACCGTCTGCTTTTGCATACGCAAGGGCTACGGCAATGGCATCATCAAAGGAGATCAGCGCATCTTTCATGCCTTCGCCGTTGTTGTCGTGACTGTTTTTGTCAATGTGCGCACCTTCAACCATCAGGAAGAATCCGTCATCATCATCGTCGATCAGGTCAATGGCTTTTTCGGTCATTTCCGCAAGAGTCGGCATTCCGTTGGTCTGTTCCGCGTGCCAAAGAGCATTCGTAAACTGACCGAAACTGCGACTGCCTTCTTCGAGTGCGTCCATATCTTCTTTGTCATAAACAGCCGTCCAACCGTATTCTTCAGCGGCTTCAGCGGTGAAAGAAGAAGTGGTACCGCCCCACATAACGGTCAGATCGCCTGCCAATTGTTGGGGCGTAATGACGTGCTCGTCGTCACGGTCATTTGCGTGTGCGGAGAAGGAGGCGGGGGTTGCACCGGAAGTGGAATCGGTGGTGATAACACCGGCGGTTTTTCCCATTTCGATAGCCAATTCCGTCAGATTCATCGGGTGGCTTGCTATGTTGTCTCTGTCACCCATGTATACGCCGATGGCACCGTTCGCGGTTCTTACACCTGTTGCAAGAGCAGTACCGCCTGCGGCACTGTCGGTTATAATGCTGTTTGCGGAAGCGGTGCGGCTCTGCCCTCTGAGTTCAAAGGTGTCCATTGCAAGGGAGACACCTTCTTCGGCTTTTGTCTTTTCAATGCTGTTAAAGCCCATACCGTCACCGATCATGAAAATGACGTTTTTAACTCCCTCAAAATCGGTTTTGTTTTCGTTGATGACAGGGGTGATAAACAAACCCTGCATGATCAGCAGAAAAGTGGTAAGGGCTGAAATCAATTTTACAAGAATCGGGCTCATAATAAAACACTCCTCATGTTTATTTATCTTTCCAATAATTATACACTATTACAGCAGACAATTGCAAGACTTTCATTGCTATTTTTTTTCTTACTTCAAAAAATCGCAAAGCGTGTTGAGAGCAAAGAGGGTAGCGGATTCCCGAATAAACTGTCTGCCGCGGTTCGGAAAATGCATCAAACGGGTGTGCAATCGGCCGTTGATGAAGAAACCGAAAGCGACTGTCCCGACAGGCTTTTCTTCACTGCCGCCCGCCGGCCCCGCAATTCCGCTGATGCCGACGCCGATCTGCGCGAGATTGGCTTTTGCACATCCTTGTGCCATTTCTCCTGCAACCTGTTCACTGACAACGCCGTGAACGGCAATGCTTTCTTCGCTGACACCGAGGTATTTCATTTTTGCTTCGTTTGCATAGGTTACAAAAGATGCATCAAAGACTTTCGATGCATCGGGGACGGATACGATGCTTGCAGCCAGCATTCCGCCCGTACAGGATTCTGCCATTGTGATGCGGAAATTATTTTGTATCAGAAGGTGCACGCATTCATTGGCGGCAGAAAAAAGAAACGATTCATTTTGGTTTTGAATATTCAGCATAATTTAAGCCCTTTTTGTATAATAATAAGTGTAAGGAACAAACAGTTTCTTTACAATTACATCATAGCACAAATTCTTAAAAAAACAAACCTTTCTTTCAGCCATTTTTCAGTTTTTTCGTATATGATGTAAACATAAACAAGACAGTTTCTATTTTTCATAAACAATCTCCTTCAAACAGGAAAGGCCTCCGAACCGCAAGCGGAGGTCTTTTCTGTTTAAAAGATAATAACAAACAAAGAAACACCGCACCGAACAGCCAAAACTTTCGGTGCGGTAAATGTTTATTTGTTGTCAGCCCACTGCGGCGGTTTTGCAGATAAAGGCAAGGCTCGTATCAAAATCTTCGGGAGCTTGGGTGAAGATTTTGTAACTTTCACCGTAGCGGATCCAGTATTTTGCTTTTTCGGTCATGCCGTCGGCATTGCCCATGAGTTGTTCGTAACGGTTGACCAAAGAGGAAAGATCGGTGTCTTTCAGTGAATCCATCAAGTCGGTCAGCGCATCCATACCGCCCGAAGAAATGATGGAAGATACGGAATTAAGCAGTTCTTCATTTTCGGCAATGGATTCGGAAACGGTTTGCATGGTCTGTACGGTCTGCGGCAAGTTATCCAACGCCTGTTTGACATCGGGAGCCTGCATGGCGGTCAGCATTTCTTTGAGCAACGGTGCCGCATCTGCCAATGCGTTTATGGCTGCCATGGTTTGCGAATCCAAAAGAATGGAAACCAACGGATTTGAGGCAAGGGCTGTCAGCGAATCGATCGTTGCGGGGGTGACCGTGTTTGCAAGATTCGTAAGGGTGTTCACGTTTTCCGTTGTCAAATACGTGTCGAAGAATGCAAGCAAGGCTTTGTTTTGCTCATAAGCGGCCACGGCATCCGCCATGATGTCGGTCATGTCCAGAAGTTGATCGAAGTTTTCTGCCAACTCGTTAATGACATCCGTCATGGCGTCAAAGTCAAGGCTTGTGATTACTTCAATGAGTGAACTCATTGAATCCAGATCGCTTGTCAGCGTGGAGAGGGATTCAGGGATCACAAGTCCTAAATCCATGCTACACAGCGGCAACATGACAAAGTACATGTTGGTTAGATTAAATGAATCCGTTGTGACGGTGATGCTGCTTTCGCCTGTCATTTTCAGACCTTCGAGTTCCTCAAAATCCAAAGCATCCAATCCGAGACTGTCGGAAAAACCGGGCAACCCGATCGAAAGAGCGATCTGCTTTGAACCGTCACCGATGCAGGTAATACCTTCCGTTTTTATGTTTGTGAAATCGTCATTCGGTAAAATGGCAACACCGGCAACAAGAATGGGAAGGCTGACTTCAAACATGGCTTCACCTGTACGAGAGTCAGTGATGGTTGCCGTCTTCATGTTTGTCATGGAGATTTTGATGGTGACCGTGCCGGCTTTACCTGCTATGTCGGCTGCGGAATGCTCCACACCGTTGAGGAAATAACGTACGGATACGGCAACGGGCGGTTGCTGATCGGTCGTGCCTGAATAATACAGATCCGTTGAATCCATATTCCATATCAGTTTTCCGTTTTCAGTGACAGGCAAAATGTCACTTTTTACATTTTGAATGTTTGAGAGGTTTGAAATGTCCTCCACGCGAACGTTGGCTCTGTCTGTGTGTAACCAGTCACTGACGGTTGCTTTTTGGAAAGTGCCGTTGCCGTCCATGGTTACATAGACTACTTCGGTTTTTTTGACAGACGCGGGAGCATCCGTGAACACGGGTTGAATGAATGTGTCGTCTTCAATTTTTGTGACCGGACTTGTCGGATCTTCTTTTGAACAAGCGGTCAAACAGAAAACAGACAGAATAACGGCAAGCAGGACGGCGATAATCGCGCGCAGTTTATTCATTGGTGGTGTCCTCCTTTTTGGGGGTTGACGGGCGGTTTGCATAGGGGTTTACTTCAAACGGATCAGGTCTTTGCCTGCGTTGTTGCGCACTTCTTTGTGCAAAACTGTATGATGTTGCACCTTCCTGTTGCTGTGCAGGAACGGACGCTTGATTCGGTTGTGCGGATTGAGAAACGGGGGGAACGGGCGATTGCGGTGTTCCTTGCGGTGTGCGCATATAGGGCGGATAGACCGGTTGCGGCGGGTAATAGCCGTATGGCATCGGACCGCCCGGCATGGGAACCGCATTCGGCGGTTGCTGTGCGGCTGTTCTTACGGGAACGCCCTGTCGAATCGGCATTCCCTGCGGCGGAACGGGCTGTGCAGGTCTTTGCGGCATTCCCTGCGG
>JAFQKN010000179.1 GCA_017396895.1 Clostridia bacterium | reverse complement strand
GCCGCTTCGAATCCCTTCAGGCTGACAAGGTAAAAAATAATAACGGTATCTGCGGATACCGTCATTATTTTCTATGGTGGACCTGAAGGGATTCGAACCCTCGACCTCTCGGATGCGAACCGAACGCTCTCCCAACTGAGCTACAGGCCCTTATGTTTTTTTTGCCCCATCAGTTTACCACAATGCACATGAAAAAGCAAGCAATTTTATGAAAAAGTTTGTTCGCAGATGCGAAAAATTTGCGGTGGGGATGAGCAGAATGATTGTATATACAAAAAAACGGGCACATCGGTTTGTCTTGATCGGTATTTGTATGTTTGTTTGACCGTGCTTGTGCGCTTGTTTTGATTTTTCTTGTATCTTGCCTGCAAATGTGTTACTATGGAAGCGGTATACAATAACAGACTTTCCGTTGAGGTGATTTTTATGTATGCAAAGATCTACGATACGCACATTGTGCCCGATTACAGCAATGCCGACGGGCTGAACCGCTATCCGCAGGATCTGTTGGCGGAGTACAGGCAATCCATGGAAGAGGGGCTGGATGTGGAACGCTACAAGGGCTTGTTTGAATCGGTTGCGGCATTGCCGCCGGGGGACATCAAGTCCCGTATGAGCGATCTGCTGTTTGAACTGGTCATCGGTGCCGGGATGCAAAGCGAGTATGCTTATAATGAGCCGTCCACGTTGGAGGAAATTGAAAACCTGTGTTCTGCACACGAATTTGCGTGTCAGATGCCCGATGCACAGACGCTCAAAAACAAACTTCTCGGCGCATGGACGGGCAGAGCCTGCGGTTGTCTGCTCGGAAAGCCTGTGGAGGGCATCCGCAGTGACGAACTGATCCCGTTGCTCAAAGAAACGGACAATTATCCGATGCATCGCTATCTGCTTTCGACCGATATGACGAGTGAGGTCTGCGCGCACTATAAATTCATGCTGCGCGGAAAGCCGTATGCCGACACGGTGGACGGGATGCCCGTGGATGACGATACGAACTATGTGGTGCTGGCACAGAAGATCATCGACGACTGCGGCCGCGATTTTGAATCGGATGATGTGGCAATGGCATGGATGAAGTATCAGTCCGTGTATGCCTATTTCACCGCTGAACGCATTGCGTTCGTCAATTTTATGAACTGCATAGAGCCGCCTGCATCCGCCATGTACAAAAACGTCTGCCGCGAGTGGATCGGTGCACAGATCCGAGGGGATTATTTCGGTTACATCAATCCCGGCAAACCGAAAGAAGCGGCACGCATGGCATACACGGATGCACGCATTTCCCATGTGAAAAACGGTATCTACGGTGAGATGTTTGCTGCTGCCATGATCGCCTGTGCGGCTGTGACGGACAGCATCGAGGATATCATCATGGGCGGTCTGGCGCAGATCCCGTATACTTCACGCTTGTATGAAGCGGTTATGAAGATCACGGATGCTTATAAAACGGGCAAGACGGTTGAGGATTGTTTTTGTATGATTCACGAAGCCTACGACGAACACACCGACCACGGTTGGTGTCACACCATTCCCAATGCCATGATCGTTACAGCGGCCTTGCTGTACGGCGAGGGGGATTTCGGCAAATCGATCTGCACGGCGGTCGGAATGGCATTTGATACGGATTGCAACGGTGCTACAGTCGGCTCCGTGCTCGGTATGCGCAACGGCATCGACGGCATTGACGAATACTGGAAAGCACCCGTGAACGGCAAGATACACACGTCCGTTTTCGGCGTGGGGACGGTCGATATCGAACAGGCCGTTGTCCGCACAACGGAACATATAGAAGAATAAATCGGAATACAACGGGGAACGCCCCTGCTTGGCTGTGTCGGCCAAGCAGGGGCGTTCTTTTGGGGAGAAAAGAAATTGTAGGGAGTTTAGCTGAACAAATTCTTGAACCATTCAATGATGCTCTTGAAGAAGGCAATGATCTTTTCAAAGAAGTTGGGTTCTTCGGGTTCGTTCCAATCGAAACCGCAAACATCACAAACCTTGTTGCCGTCGGCATCTGCATGGCCTGTAGCGGCAATTGCCTTGGTTTCGCTTGCGCCGCAAGCGCAGGTGCGTTTCTGCTGACCTTCGTTTACGCAATCGGGTTCAACTGTGGTGGTCCATGCACCGTAGGAATGGCCCTTAGCGGCCACTTCTCTGGTTTCGGTCTCACCGCAACCGTTTGCGCAGGTACGTGTTTCAACGCCTTTTTCCGTGCAGGTGGGAGCCTTGGTTTCGGTCCATGCATTCCACTTGTGACCGAGCGCACCGATTACTTCGCCGCCGCTGATCACATAACCGCAGTCAGCGCAGACAACGGCTGCTTCTTTACCGGATTCGGTGCAGGTTGCGGCAGTGCCTTCGACGGTTTTGGTCTCGCCCTTGTGTTCACAAGCTGCAAAGTAGGGAAGAATACCTGCTTCTCTGACGAGGTTAAGTGCAGCGGGAACAAGGTGTGTCTTTCTGCCGTTGATGCTTCTCATGTTGTTTGCGGCGATGACGACGTCATTATCACCGGAGGTGAATTCTTCTTTGACGGTTGTGCTTGCTGCATAATTTTCAGCATTTACGGTATCCGGGAAGATCGCATCAACAATGTGTTCGGATGCGTTGATGAGTGCTTTTGTCACGGGAACGCCTGCTGCAACATCGTCAGTCTTGACCTTGGTCTCAAACAGACCGAGGAAGTTGTCGAGATCGCCTTCAAGGCCTTCTGCGAACATATAGGTATTCAGAACGGTATCAATGTCAAATGCAAATTCGTCGCTTGCGCAGTTGGAAGCAAGGGATCCAAGCGGGAGCATTGCGTTTGCAACAGCACTGATGCGGTCGAAGGTGTCGGTGCCTTCATAGGTGCCGCAGGCAATGATGATGCCGTTTGCAAGTTCATAAACGCGATCGACCATAGCGGTCAGGGTTGCCTGCCAGTTGTCGCCCTTTTCAACGCCGAATGCAAATGCGATGGAGGGAAGATCTGTGGAGGCTTCACCGTTGATCTTTGCAATGAAATCATTGACAATGCTGTTGAGAACATCGTCGGTAGCTTTTGTGACTGCTTCGTAAGCCACGTCAACAAGTTTGGTCATGATGATGTCTTTGCCTTCGCCGTCAGCAACGGTCTTTGCGTCGGTTGCGGCGGGAACGGAAAGAACAACGTCAAAACCTGCCAATGCTTCGTTGACAGCGGGGATGCATTTTGCAAGCGCATAATCGGTCACGGCAACTGCCATGGCATCGAGATTGGTAAGACCGTCAACTGCAGTGTGAATGTCTGCAATGAGAGCATTTTCGCCGTTGTCGATCACGTCGAGAGCAAGGTTAATGGCGGAAACATAGAGATCTTCAACGCTTTCAAAGTTGATTGCGTAGAGAAGGTCAAGAGGAAGATCGGCAAGGATCGCGGACAGATCAATGCCGACACTGCCGATGAGTTCCTGCAGGCCTTCGTCGTTCATGACGTCTTCTGCAGCAGCCATCATGTCATTTGCCGTGTCGCAGATCTTCTGCAGATTGTCTGTCAGGTTGGTGTTGTCACCGTCTGTCAGATTGAGTTTTTCCATGCCTGCATCGCTGACAAGCATATCAACAAGGCCGTAGAGAATGTGGTTGACCTGGCCGACAGCACCGTCAAATGCATCGTAATTGCCTGCAATGTCAAGCAGGTCTGCATCGATCGCGAAATCGGTGTCGATGAAATCAAACAGTTCTTTTGCACCGTCAATGTTCAGATTGCCGGACAGATCGTCAAGAACGATAACGGCAACGGGGTTGGAAATGAAAGAGGAAGCATCCAGTTCCTGTTCAACGGTGAAGCCCTTTACGGTCACTTTTGCTTTTGCTTTGGCGGTTGCATTGACCTGAACGATAAATTCATCGTCCGTTGCCCATGCTTCATAGCCCATGGTAACGTCAACGGAAGTAACTTCAGCAGCCGTGATGGTTTCGCCGATCATGCCTGCCGCCAGTTCGTTTGCCTTTTTGAGGGCAATGGTGTTGACGAATGATTCGATTTCATCAAAGCCGATCACAACAGAGGAGATTTCTTCTTCGCCCTGTGCCACTTTGATACCGAAGCAGTTGCTCATTGCGGGGCCTTTGTTTGCGTCGACCATCAGTGCTGTATATTCGTCAGCCACGGTGGTGCCTGCAACTTCAAAGCCTTCAGCGGCGATCTGATCTGCATAGGTGGAATAAATAAGCTGTTTGTATTCGGGGGAGGTGGGCTTGTATTCTTTTACGAGAGTGCCTGCGTTTTCACCGGTGTAAATGCCGACGGTGGGAGCTTCAAAGTTGATGTCAAGTCCCTGTTCCCAGGTCAGTGCTTTTACGGTGCTGACAGCGGCATCAGCAAGGGTGATCTCGTAGTAAGCATCGCCGTTCTTGAAGTAGACGGAGCCGCCGGAGATTTCTTCCAACAGTGCAAGGTCGGCATAAACAGTATTGAATGCGGCAACAACTGCATCGTCTGCAACTGCTTCACCGACAACGGGTGTGTAGCCGAGCATGGTCTTGAGCATGGTGCGAACAGCGGTGTCAAGCAGATAATTATAATAGGTATCGATCTTGACCTGGTTGTCGCTCTGTACAAGACCGACAAAGTTTTCAACGAGGGTGTAGATATCGGTGGTGCGAAGGTCATAAGCCTTGAGGGCCGCAATACCGTCGGCGGAAAGGATGCCGTTGGTTTCGCAAAGACCTGCAAACCAAGCAAGGATGCCGTTGCTGATGATCTCGTCGAAGGTTTCGGTTCTTTCGCCGTTTTCATCCTTTTCTACGGTGTAGACCATTTCCTTTGCGATTTCAGCAATGAACTTTTCCTGAATGTCATTGCCGATGAGATAATCGTTGTAGAAATCAACGATCTTTTTGTTGTTTTCATCGGTGGTGTCGAGGGCAAGGATGTATTCGCCGACTTTGCCGTAATCGAACACTTTGCCTTCTTCCCAATGGAACACTTTGCCGAAGATGTCTGCGTTGTCAGCCATGAACTGCAGCATTCCGTAGATGAAGTTGACGTCACCGTTTTCTCTGGAAAGAGAGACGAGGTTGGCGGTGTTCAGATTTTTGAAGTCACCTTCGAGCTGTGTGAGATAGTCTGCGTAGGCAACGATGTCGTCAATGCCCTTGATCTCGGGAATAGCAACGGCGAACGTCTGTCCCATAACTTCGACTTCAAAGTTTTCAAAGTCTGCCGTCACGGCGGCAATCTGTCTGTCAACCCAATCGAGAATCAGACTTGCGATCTGATCGTAAGAGAGGGAGTCGATGTATTCTGCATCATTTGCCGATACTTTGTAGCGTTCATACGCTGCATAAGAAGACGCGGCGGGATCCAGTGTGACTTCTGCGGCGGAGCCTGCGATGGGCAGTACACCGAGCATAAGAACAAGGGACAACAGAATAGCCAGTGTTTTCTTCATAGTAAATCCTCCTGAAAAAATTTTTTTGCTTGTGTTGTTCACAAACATTTCATATTTATTATAGAGGATGGGGGAAATGAAAAACAAGTAACAAATACACAAGTTCTGTATAGGGTGTACAAAACTTTGTGACGTGTTACTTGCAATTTTATGAACTTTTTGTGTCTTTGCAATGCGGCTGGTTGGTTTTGCGTGCGAACAATTCATTTGCAACGGCACGAATGCAACGCATTTCAAACACGATCTTTTTTTTGTCGTAATAAAGCAGATCAAAATACAGGATCGGAATAAAGCCACTCATGAAAAACGAACACACTTCATGATCATCCGTAAGGTAGTTTTCACCGAAGCGATCAGCGATCAGGCGGTCATATTGCGGAATCAGAAAATCGGTAGCCTTGCTTAAAAAGTTCAAATAGGCGGTACCGTGTGTGAAATGATACAACAGGATCAGATCGTTCTGCTGAAACAGAAGATTGTTTTCCGACAGCACTTTTTCCAGTTCCCGGTCCGGTGCTTGCAGGATCAAGCGGCTTTGTTCAAACAGTTTTTGGAGGATCTGAATCAGGATGCGGTTGTTGAAATCCTCCATATCTTTGTAATACAGATAAAAAGAAGCACGGGCAACATCGGCTTTCTCGCATAAGCGCGTGACCGAAATTCCGTCGTCGTTTTTTTTCAGCAGTTCCGCAAAGGCGGTATAGAGTTTTTGGTTGATTGTGCTGTCAGTCATTTTTTTTATCCTCAAAAAGCGGTGCCGTGTTCATGATTTCTCTGCCCAGAGTGATGATCTGCGGAGTCAAAGGCAAATGCATGAACAACGAGCCGACATACGTGCAAACACCTGCAAAGGTGACAAATTTGATCTTGAATTTTTCCGTTTCCGTCAGTGGCAAAGGCGAATCGTCAAGTTCTGCCAATACCTTTTGCAGGAGAAGTTCAAAAAAGTATCGGTCTCCGTTCGTACCGCTTAACAGCAGAATATATTTTTGCTGTTGCTGTAAAGTGGCGCTGAATTTGTCGAAAATATCAAGAGCAATGCTTTCCTGCGGTTCGCTGGCGATCGGGGCGGGCAGTATCAGCAATTCATCCAACATATGTTCGCATACTTTTTTGTACATATCGAAAATGTCGGTATAGTGGCGGTAAAAGGTGGTGCGGCTGACACCTGCGTTTTGAATGAGTTGTGCAACACTGATTTTGCCGTAAGGATATTCTTCAAGCAAATCAAAAAAAGCACGTTCCATGCGGTCTCGTGCGGTAAGCGTATTTTGTGTGCGCAAAGTGCAGACCTCCCTCCTTTATGATGATACAATATTATCATGTTTTGTCTTTTTTTTCAATGCGGATTAGACAGTATCGACTTAACTGTAACCTAATAAAAACGAACCGACAGCAGATTTTCACTTGAAAATCCGATATCGGTTCACGGAATCATTTTGTTATTTTGGGGGGGGCGGCACCCTACAGGAATAAATTGTGGAATCCGTCGAGGATCTTCTGACGGAAGAATTTGACCGCTTTGTAGTAGAACGTGCTGTCTCTGCCTTCGATCTGCGGCAAAAGTGAGTTTTCTTCAAGTGCCATATCGAAGTGGTAGATCATTTCGTAACCGTATGCGGCGGGATCGTCTTCGTACAGGGTAATAAGCCCCGAACCTCTGGAAATGGCATCCGAATACGCACTGCAACCGACGGTGGGAACGTTGACAACGTCAATGCCGTAGCAATCGGTTTTGAAGTCGTTGACGTGGTCATGACCGTGGAAAGTTGCAATGACATCACCTGTTTCAAGGAGCGCATCAAACTGGCCTTCCGTCACGAAAGGAGGACTGCAGGGCTCCAGAATGATACCGGAATGACGGTTGAAGAAAGGAACCGGGAAGTAGGTTTTTCCCTTGATGGTGTAATCCTTGCCGGCTGTGAAGGGAAGTTTCGGGTACAGCGTTTCATACACTTCGGGCATGATGATGTGCTGGAACAGCATGGACGGAACCGTTTCGCCGTTGTTTTCTTCTTTGAGTTTGTCGGCAGTGGTTTTGTACCAGTTGATCTGATCGGCACGTACGCAGTCATAGCCGCCGATGGATTTGTCGGGATGTGCGGAACCCGAATCGAACAACCACAGGTTGAATGCGGTTTTGTTGCCGTCGGAAGACAGAATGGGCAGGTTACAGTTGCCGCAACCGTAAATGTCGGGATCGGCATCATAGGTCAGCGAACCGAACTCGCGGTAGATTGCAAGCAATTCCTCGGGGGTTGCGTCCATTTCGGTGTCATGATTGCCGAACACAAAGGCATGGGGGATGTTGCGTTCGTTGCAGATCTGCGTAAAGGCTTCCACGGATGCGGCGTAGCCTTCCAATTCTCTGTCCACGCTGTTGTCACCTAAAAAAATGACGAGGTCGGCGGGATATTTGTCCAGCGTTTCACGCATGAGTTGCAGGGTGGATTCTTCTATGTCGCGATTATCCTGAATATCTGCAAATATCATAATGCGAAACTGTCCGTTTTCGTCAAACTGCAGAACGGTGTCTGTTTCAGCCGATGCATACACAGGCAGCAGTGCCGACAACAGCAGGCAGACAAGCAGAAGTGACAGACACCTTTTAGTCTTTTTCATGGTAAAATATCTCCTTTTATGCTTCATTTTTGCGTTCAAGCAGGGAATAGCAGTAAACGCTGATGAGAATGACAACACTGCCGATGATCTGCATGGCAACGGGATATTCTCTGAACAGAAATACGGCAAGAATGGCTGCTACCACGGGTTCACAGAGTTTTGCGGCGGTAATAAACGAGGGAGAGAGGTACTTTAAGCACCAACTGAAAACGCTGTGGCCGAGCAATGTCGATGCGACCGCAAGTGACAAGCCGACAGCGACCGTCTGTCCGCCGAAAGCAAAAATGTTGTGCTTTTGTACGGCACACAGAAGCAGTAAAACGGCAGTACAGCAGGCATAAACGGTATAGGTATAAACGGTGGTGGAAACCGTTTCGCGTACAGTGCGGCCGATGAGGGTATATACGGATGCGGCGATGGCGGCAAACAGTGCGAGCAAAACACCGTAAAGCCCGATGCCGGCTGTTGCATCCGAACAGGCGATCAGCACACTGCCTGCAAACGCACCGATAATGGCAAGAACGGCTTTCCATGTCAGTTTGCCCTTTAAGAACAGGCAGAATCCGAGGGATACCCAGATCACGTCCGTGCAGACGATGGTGGTGGAACTGGCTACGGACGTGTGTTGCAACGATTCAAACCACATGGCAAAGTGCAAGGCAAGAAAAACGCCGCTTACGATGCTCAATATCAATTCTTTTTTCGGTAAATGCAGCAATTCGTTGCGGTTTTCTTTTTTGCCGAACACCACGGGAGTGAGCAGGATCACCGTCCACAAAAGTCTCCATGCGGCGGTGACAGCCGAGGGTGCGGTGGAAAAACGAACGAGTATGGCGGAAAGGGAAACGCCGAGCACGCCGATCACAACCATGATCATCGGGTGTTTTTCAAAGTATTTCATAGTTCGATCCCCAAAAGGTTGCACGCGTTTGCGCACAACACTTTTTCCTTTTCTGATTCATGCAAGCCCAAACGGTCGATAAAAGGAAGTTCATCTTCTGCATCCCACATGGGGAAATCGGTGCCGAACAGCAGACGGTCCGCACCGAATGCGTGCACGCTTTTGCGGATCGTCTCAATGGGAATAAACGCGCGGGTGCTGCTGGTGTCAAAAAACAGGTTTTCTGTTTTTGCCAATACCTCCACCGCTTCATCCCATTCGCTCCAACCGCCGAAATGGGCACCGATCACCGTCAGGTGCGGGAATAATTGCATGATTTGTGCAAGGCGGTGCGGATTGGAATAGGCAAAACGGTTGTCGCCTGTATGGAAAAGAATGGGAACACCGTTTTGCTGTGCAAGTTCATAAATGGGAAATGCCGCAGGATCGTCAATGGCAAATTTCTGAAAATCCGGATGCAGTTTGATGCCTTTGAAGCCCATGCTGACGGCTCTTTGGAATTCGTCAGCCAGCGCAGTTTCTTTCATGTGCGGATGCAGGGTGAAAAACCCCAGCAGTTTTTGATTGTTTTCAGTGACTGTGCGATGCAGAAAATCATTGATATGGGTAACCTGTTCTACGGTGGTTGCGGCTGAAAAAACGATACTTCCGGTAATGCCGTTTGCATCCATTCGTTGCAAAAGAGTCTGCACGTCGGCATTGTAACAGATGGGGGTATCGTAAAATTCACTGATATGCCCTGTCGCTTTTGCGGCAATTTTTTCGGGGAAAATATGCGTATGTACGTCTATGATTTTCATTGCGGAACACCTTCAGAAAACAGAATGCGAACGTGTGGGTTCGTATCGGGTGGCAAAACTTGTGAAAAAAAGCAAGCATCTGTCGCCTGAACGGTATTTATTATACGTGCAAAAACGGAAAACAGCAATGCAAATTTACAAAAATAGTGATGAATATCTGAATGGTTTAAATCGCTGATTTGTCGAAGATGTAAAAAAACGGGGTTGTACCGAGGACAAAAATCATCGGTACAACCCCGTTTACATCAAATCAGAACGTGATCTTCAATGTCTTGATCTCAAAGGGCTTGAAATGCAGGGCAACTTTTCCGTCAATGACCTTGACGGGCTCGTCCTTTTCTTCAAGCAGGTTGCATTCGCAAACGGCCGTTGCATTTTTGCCGAACGAAAGAATCGTGTCTGTCGCCTTGTTCCACGTTTCATACATACGGACGATGAGAGCATCGCTGTCTTCGGCTTTCTTGACCGTTTCAATGCAGATATTGGAGGCATCCGCATTGACGAGGCTGAATGCATCGGCAAGTGCACCTGTGTGTGCGGTGACTGCTTTTGCATACAGCGGTACGTTCAGATCGTAACCGTGGCGTACAACGTCGGATTCACTGACCGAGCCGCTGTGCGGGTACAGGGCATACACGAACGTATGGCGTTCGCGGTCCTGCAGGTGGTTCGGTGTCGTTGCACTGCGAAGCAGGGTGGGCTTGATATGTCCGTCCTTGACCGTCCAGCCGTATTTGCAATCATTGAGAACGGAAAGGCCGAAACTGTTGTCGGAAAGGTCAGCCCATTTGTGACCGCAGACTTCAAACTGTGCAAAATCCCACGTGGTGTTGGAGTGGGCGGTCCGTTCGATGTTACCGAACTGAATGTCAAAGGTTGCCTTGACGGCATTGACGTCTACGGGATAATCCGCTTTGAGAGCAATGTGCTTTTCTTTCCAATCCACGTCGTAGGCTACGTCAATACGGTCGGAGTGGGGATAGAAGATGAAGTCCTGTATAATGGTGGAGAGGTTGAACGGACGTACGACGCGGATCACCGTACGCACGGCACCGCATTCAATGACTTCGCAGGAAGTCACGTCGTCAATGTACCAGTATTTTTCATCGTAGTAGCATTTGATGTCCCATGCTTCGTGGTTGTGCGGTCTGTCCTCATAGGCAATGAGACGGTTGAGAAGCTGTCCTGCGGGAGCCGCAAGGTGTCCGCTTTCCTTGTGAAGCAGGGAAGTGATGTTCATGTTTGCATCAAACACAACGGTGTAGAACGCACTGTCCACGGTGTTGTCTTCAAATTCGAGTTTGCCGCAGTCGCAGGGAGTGCCTTCCTGCAGTCTGAACGTCTTGTAACCCTTTGCGGGAACGCCTTTTGCAAGGAATACGGTCTTGCCGTCATGCGTCTTCTGGCAGGGAAGTGCCGCACCGTCGGTATCATACACAACAACGTTTTCTGGCAGATCGCAGAAAACGACATCGTCTCTGTCATAACCGAGGGTGTTGAACACGATCACGCTGTCCTTTGTGACGCATACGCCGTCTGCAATGACTTGCAAGGCTTTGTCGATGATTTTGCGTCCGTCTGCAAGGATCTTTTCGTACTGTTCTTTGGAATCTTCATATACCGCGGCAATGGAGGAGCCGGGGATGATGTCGTGGAACTGGTTGAGAAGAATGATCTTCCACGCTTCCAGAATTTCTTTTGCGGGATAGTCAGCCCCCGCGAGTTCCTGTGCGAGTTTGCAGACTGTTTCCGCATCGTGATACAGAAGTTCGCTCTTGCGGTTGTATTTTTTGTTTCTTGCCTGTGCGGTAAGCGTACCTCTGTGGAATTCAAGATACAGTTCACCTGCCCACTTGGGAAGACGGTCACTGCCTTCCACTTCTTTTGCAAGACGGTCAAAATAGTCACGGGCAAATTCCATTTTTACGTTCGGACAGCCTGCAACGCCTTTTTGCATACGCATACCGTTTTCAAGCATTCCTCTGGTCGGTCCGCCGCCGCCGTCACCGTGACCGTAGGAGCACAGTACGTTGCGGTTGAGGTCTTTGTTGGAATATCTCTGCCAGCCGCCGATGACCTGATTGGGGGTCAGATCTGCATTGTAAGTGGTCTGATAGCGGTGCTGTTCGTTGGCATTCAGACTCGGAATGAAGTGTGAAAGAACTTCCGTGCCGTCAATGCCTTTCCACATGAAAGTGTCAAAGGGGAATTTATTGTATTCATTCCACGAGATCTTGGTGGTCATGAAGTAGTCAATATCCGCTTTTTTGATGATCTGCGGCAGGGCGCCCGAATAACCGAATACGTCGGGCAGCCACATGATCTTGTTGTCTACGCCGAATTCCTGTCGGAAGAAGCGTTTGCCCACGAGGAACTGACGGACAAGGGATTCACCCGAGACCACGTTGGTGTCGGATTCTACCCACATACTGCCTTCCGCTTCCCAACGGCCTTCGCGGATCATCTGTTTGATTTCTTCGTAGAGTTCCGGATAATCCTGTTTTACGAAATCGTAAAGCTGTGCCTGCGGAGACATGAATTTGTATGCGGGAAACTCACGCATGAGGTTGATGACGGTTGCAAAGGAACGTCCCGTCTTGTCGCGTGTCTGGCGAAGTCTCCACAGCCATGCGGTATCGATATGGGTGTGACCGATGGCGGAGGTGTAAACGCCGTTGTCAACGCCGTACACGGTTTCTTCGAGATAGGCACGCGCTTTCCGTACGCTGTCTGCGAACACAGCTTCGTCGCAGGTGCAAAGTTCCAGCATATTGACCGCATCGTTGAGATATTTGATGATATCCACTCTCTGCAGATCGTCATGAGAGTAGAGGTGTGCCGTTTCCCACGGAACCATCAGATCGTAGTACAGAGCCTGCACGTCTTTGTTGAGGGTGCGCATGAATGCGGCAAGCTGTGCCTGTCCTTTGAATTCCCAATCGTCACAGTAGGCGTTGAGTGCGATGTCATACTGTTCGCCGCCCTGTGCACAGTCGGTAAGGATGATATAGGTGTGATTCATGTCAACGCCCTGCACCATTTTGCCGTTGACGAAAATGATGAATTGCTGACCGCGCGTTTCCCAACGGTAATCCGGGAACGGAGTGACGTCATATACGACGGTCTGTCCTGCAAATGCGGCGGGGACAGTGATGCTCTGTTTGAACCAGCAATACTGTTCTCTGTAGCCCCAGTAATCGCTTTTGCCGAACACGGTCCATGTGCCTTCGTCAATTTTTGAAATATCGGATTGCCCGTCACGGAACAAAAAATCGCCCGTGCGTTCACTTTCCGTAAAAATGCGTCCCCACAACTGATCGATGATCTGCTTGATGCGGGAGGCCAGCATTTTGCGTTCGCTGTTTTTGTCCACAAATGGAATGTCAAAATGTGCCATGGATTCAACTCCTTATTTTTAATTTATATTAGTTCTATCATAACAGATTCTTATTTTTCGGTCAATGCAAAAAGACAGTCCGATGATACAAAATCGAACCGTCTTTTTTGCTTTACAGGAAATTCCTCCTGCAAAGCAAAAAAGATTTTATGTCCCGCCGAACGGGAAATGGGATTTCCCTCGGCGATGGACGAATCGAAAACGGTCGCCGTAGGCATACGGCGAAGCCGTTTTCTTGTTCATTTTGATGTTTTTTCTTTGTTTCTGAACACAACGAGTTTGGATGCAACGTAGTTAAAAATAACCACAAATACGGAGTTTATGACTTTAACGAGATATTCGTTCAGATGCAAAACGTCATAAAGCAGTGCAAACATCAGCACGTCAAACAGCACGAAACTCAGTATTCTTGCTCCGAAAAAGGATACAAGTTCACGCATGACCGAGCCGCTGTCTTTGGCTTTGCTTTCAAACACAAACAGTTTGTTTGTGACAAAGGCGAATATAACGGAACTCACCCACGCGATCGCATTGGCGAGATACACCCATTTGAGTGTAAAGCCGCCCAATGTCAGCAATGCTTTATCCGCATCCGTGATCTTGCCGCAAAGCCAGAAAACAACGAAGTTGACAACGGTTGTCAGTACACCGAAGATGAGATACATCAGCACTTCGTATTCCACCAGTTTTGCAATCAGCGGCAAAGAGAGGATTTTATCAAAGAGTTTTACTTTTCGCAAAGAAGAAAACAGTTTATCGTAAAGTGTTCGCATTCTTTTTTCGTTTCCTTACTTATTCTTTCGGAGGTGTGGCTTTTTTGATATCAAACCAAAAACATACACCGTCGGCTTGGTTTTCAACACCGTAACCCTGTCCGTGCAGTTTCTGGATGGATGCAACGATGGCAAGCCCCAAACCGAAGCGTCCCTGAGAACGGGACATGGATTTATCCGCACGGTAGAAAGAGTTCCAGATCTTGTCAATGTCTTTGTCTGCGATGGGAAGTCCCGTGTTGAATACACACACGCGGTAGGCGGTGTCTGTTTCCTGTGCATAGACGCGGATAATGTTCGGTGCTTTGACATGGGACACGGCATTGGAAAGGTAATTGTTAATGACCGATGCCAGAATGATCGAGTCGCCCTCTCCGAAGCAATCAGCAGGCACATCGTTGATCGCCTGTATGTTTTTTTCGGTAAGCATACTGCTTTCTTTTTCGAGCCATGCCGCCACCATATCGTGTATGGAAAACACTTCATTGATGGGAACGTAAGCACCCGAATCATACTTTGTGATCTCCAGCAGTTTCATGACCATGATGTTCATGCGCACCGATTCTTCCATGATGACTTTGCAGTATTCCGCCGCGGCAGCGGGATCTCTTTCAAGGAAAGTCAGCGCACCTTCCGCATAGCCTTGGATGATTGCAATGGGCGTTTTCAGTTCATGGGAAACACCCGAAATGAAGACCTGACGCAGATTTTCAAGCGTCCGTTCGTTTTCAATGTCTTCCTGCAGTTTTTTGTTCTTTACCTGCAGGTCGGTCAAGGCTTCGTCGAGCGTGTCGGACATGGTGTTGATCTTATCCGACAGTTCGGATATTTCCAATACCTTTGTCGGCGGCAGTTTTTCGCTGAAATCAAGTTTGCTCATTTTGTCTGTGATGCGCACCATGTCCTTAATGGGTTTTGTCATGCGTGAAAGTGCAAGACCGATGATGCACAGCGATAAAAGCAGAAGAATGATCGTTATGGCAGACATGATGAGCATGACGATCTTCGTATTGGAGGACAGGGCACTGGTTTGCATGATGATACAAATACGCTCACCCGTTTGCGTGTATTGGTTGTGGATCAGAAAGTCCACGTCAATGCCTGCCGTTGTGTAATGCCCGATGTCAAAGCCGCGACTGCCGACCTCCATACTGTCGGTGTTTACACGTTCGTAATTGGTTTTGTATTTGTCGTTAATAACGGGAGCGTTTTTCAGCGGAAAAACGATGTTTTCCGTCATTTCGGGGGCGTAGTTGGTGCTGTAGATGAGTCGGTTGTCGGCATTATAAACTTCAACCTTTGCATCGTATCCCGTTTCAACGGCGTTGACTGCAAGCGTGAATTCTTCGGAGGAACCGTAAAATTCCATGACCTCATCGGAGGCGATCCACATACGTACGCCCGGCAAAAGCAGATAGACCGGTTCGGGCAACTGGTCGTAAGCCAGGATCGGCAATACCAGAGCAAACAGCAGAATCAGCGAAATGCGCGAAAATATTTTTTTTGTGATGCTTTTTTTTCGCAGGATCGGGCGTTTGGTCTTCTTGTTGGCTTTTTCAGCCGTCATTTTCTTTCACCTCAAGTTTGTAGCCGGTGCCGTAAATGGTCTTGATGTGTTTGGTTCCCCAATCACCGAGTTTGGTGCGAAGTCTTGCCACATGGGAATCGACCGTGCGGATATCGCCCGTGAAATCGTAGCCCCAGATGTCGTCCAATAACTGTTCACGGGTAAACACGCGACCGGGGGAGGTGAGCAGTTTTTGCAGAATGGAATACTCTTTTACCGTCAGCATGACACTGCTGCCGTTGAGCCAGACCTCATGTGCAAAGTTATCCAGTTTCAGTTCATCCACCGAAACGACTTTGCTTTCATTGGAGGCGGCATCGCGGCGCAACAAGGCCGCAACGCGTTTCATAAGCACCGAAGGGCTGCAGGGTTTTGTCACGTAGTCATCCGCACCGGCTTCAAAGCCCATCAGTTCGTCGAACTCCTGACTTCTGGCGGTGAGCATGATGATGGGAACATTGGATTTTTCACGAATGCGGCGGCAAACCTCCCAACCGTCTACTTCGGGCATCATGATGTCGAGAATCAGCAGAGCCGTATCCGGATTTTCTTCAAAAAGATGCAGGGCCTGTTCGCCGTCGGTCGCCGTCAGCGGTTGATAACCCTCGTTGCGGAGAAAATCGCTGACGAGTTTGAGAATGAGTTCTTCATCGTCTGCAACAATGATCTTTTTCATACGGATATCCTTTCTGTGTGTTATTCATTTATAATTTTTTGCAATGCAGGTCTGCTTTGAATCAGTTTGTACAGCGGCAGCGCGGTCGTAAGGCAAACCAGCAGTTCTTCTCCGCCGACAGTCAAAGCCGTGGAAATAAACACCGCAAGAAACCCCTGCGTTCCGGCTGTCAGAAATGCAATTTCCGCGCCGATGAAAATGCCGTTGAACACGACGGGCATCAGCAAGGACAAAAGAGGGATGCTTTTGACCTGTACGTTTCGCAACGCCCGTGTGCAGATCGCCTGCAACAAAGTGGCTGTTGCCCCGACAACAATATCGATCGGGCCCAAGGTGCTTGCGATGTTTGCAAGTGCACAGCCGAGTGCAAGACCGGGAATTGCGGCCGAGGTGAATGCCGGCAGAATTGTCAGTGCTTCACTCAATCGGAACTGTACCGTGCCGAACCCCAGTCCCATGACCTGTGAAAGCAAGGTAAGTGCAACGTAGAATGCGGCGATCAATGCGGCTTTTGCCGGTTTGCGGATATTTGTTTTTTTCATGTTTTTCCCTTTCCGGGAGCTGCCGTAAAACGGCGCCCATAGTTTTATTCTTGACTTTCGTCCGGTCAGGATGGTTTCGAACTGACCGAAATGAGCATAAAAACTCATTCAAAAAAAGTATAACAAAAAAGAGCCGTTTTGTCAAATGCAAAACGGTCTCTTTGAATGAAATGCTACAAAATGTCAGTTTATGTTTTTGAAAGCGGCAGAAGCAATGGCTCTTTCGATGAGTTCCTCACGGTTCGGGATCATTTCTTCCGCCTGCCGTGCGAGTTCTTTGGTCGCTCTCGTGCGCGGATGTTTGGGGGTGAACACGGTGCAACAATCTTCGTACGGACGAATGGAAATTTCAAACGTGTCGATTTTGCGGGAGATTTCCACGATCTCATTTTTATCCATACCGATACACGGACGGAATACCGGCATGGATGCACATTCATCGGTGCATCCCAGTGCATGCAAGGTCTGGCTTGCCACCTGACCGAGACTTTCTCCCGTGATCAGCGCACCGCAGTTTTCACGCTGTGCAATTTCACTTGCAATGCGCATCATGAAGCGGCGCATGGTGATGGTAAACATTTCTTCGGGGCAATGATCGCGGATGGCCTCTTGAATTTCGGTAAATTCGACCGTAAACAGACGGATCCGACCTGCATATTCGCTGACTTTTTCGAGCAGTTCATGCACTTTTCTTTCAGCCAGTTCCGAAGTGTAGGGAGGAGAAGCGAAATGAACGGCCGTCAGACGGACGCCGCGTTTTGCCATCATCCAACCGGCTACGGGGCTGTCGATGCCGCCCGATATCAGCAGGCACGCATTGCCGCCGGAACCGACGGGCATTCCGCCGGCACCGTGTAACTGGTTGCCGCGTACAAAAGCCGCCTTGTCTCGCACTTCCACGGTCACAGTGATGTCGGGATCGTGTACGTCCACACGAAGTCCGGGGATGTGTTCGAGCAACCAGCCGCCGACCTGTTCACAGATCTGCGGAGAGGTCAGCGGGAATTTTTTATCCGAGCGTTTTGCTTCGACCTTAAATGTTCTGACTTCCGAGAGCGCATCCCCCAAGTAGGCAAGGGCGGTATCGCGAATGGCTTCCAGTTGTTTTTCGCACACGGCGGCTCTGGACAGCGCGGCAATTCCGAACACCTTGCAAAGACGTCTGACCGCTTCATCGAAATCGATTTCATCGTTTTCCGGAATAACGGTGATGGTGGACTGTGATTTTTCAAACTTGAATGCACCCAGATCATGCAGTCTGTGACGCATATTTTTGATCATCATATCTTCAAAACTGCTTCGGTTGAGGCCTTTGAGAGCCAGTTCACCGTTTTTTATAAGAATAATCTCTTTCATGTGTTTTTCCGAGCCTTTCTTTTTATCGTCTGAATCGCTGTATGGCGGCTTCGATGCCGCTTACGAGTGCATCTGCATCCGCATCCGAGGAGTAACGCGAAAAACTCACGCGAACCGCCGCGTCGATCTGTTGCACCGGCAGGCCGATCGCTCTGAGTACCTCACTGCGGTGACCGCGTTTGCAGGCTGAACCTGCGGAAATATAAATGCCCTGTCGTGACAGGTGATTGATGAGCACTTCCGACGGGATTCCCATGACCGATAAGTTGATGATATAGGGAAGGGAATCGGCTGCGGAATTGATCTCTACTTTCGGCAGTGTTTTTAAGCGTTGCACCGTGTAATTGCGAAGTGCCGTGGTTTTGTCGAGTTGTTTTGCCAAATCGGGCATGGCGGCACACGCCGCACCGAATCCTGCAATGGCAGGCATGGCTTCCGTACCTGCAAACATCCCGTTTTCCTGACCGCCGCCGAGAACGTGCGGTTTGATCTGCACGCCTTTGCGTATGTACAGTGCGCCGACACCTTTCGGGCCGTGTACCTTGTGTGCGCTGACGCTCAAAAGGTCAATGCCGTCTTTGGACGGATGCAACGGCAGTTTGCCGAAAGCCTGCACCGCATCGCAGTGAAGCAATGCAGGGCTTTGTGCACGTTTGATGGCTTTTGAGGCGGCGGCAACGGGATTGATAACGCCGATCTCGTTGTTGACAGCCATGATGCTCACGAGGATGGTGTTGCGGTTGACGGCATTGTACAGATCGTCCTGTGAAAAACTGCCGTAACGGTTGGGTTTGAGATACACAACTTCAAAGCCCTTGCTTTCGAGATCCTGCATACAGCGCAGTACGCTGGGATGTTCGATGGATGTGGTTACGATGCGGTTGCCGCGGCGGCGCAGTGCATTGACAGCACCGTAAACGGCCGTGTTGTTGGCGATCGAACCGCCTTGAGAAAAATATATTTCATCGGGCGAGCAGGAAAGAATACCTGCCACCTGTTTTCTTGCTTTGTTCAGTGCTTCGGCGGCATCCAGCCCTTTGCGGTGTGTGGAGGACGGATTGCCGTAGTTGTCGGTCAGCATCTGCGTCATGGTCTGAACCGCTTCATCGCAGACCTTTGTCGTTGCACTGTTGTCCAGATAAATGTCCAAATGGATCCCTCCGTTTCCGGGTAAGTCGTTGCGGAAAGTATAAAAATTCTAAAAAAAAGACTTACCAAAGGCGGACTCACATAGCGATTTATACGCCGAAAAACGGATAGTTCCCCGTGATACTGCGTCAAAAATACATTGTGTATTTTAAGGGTATATACGCTCGCTGTGGGCGAAAAGCTTCATTCAAAACCGTATAAATCCCTATGTGAGCCCGCCTAATACAGTATACTACCGATTGTCCGTTTGTGCAATCTGTTTTTTCAAAATCAGTGCAAAAATGCAATATGTATAATGAAATATTT
>JAFQKN010000178.1 GCA_017396895.1 Clostridia bacterium | reverse complement strand
GGAGCATATGCAGAAAGATATGTAATATAGGTCGCATTAATTTCATAAAGTTTAAGATTATCCATTCAGCCCTCCGAAAAAAAATGAGAGCAAGTGTGCCTTGCCCTCACTAAATAACTCTCGCATTCTGAGTAGCGAAACACTCACTTGTAACTTTCTTGCAAGAACCAAGAGAAGTTCACTCGGTAAGTTTCTCTCTTAGGGCTGAGATACACCCACATTTGTATTATATCCGTTTTTTGTTGTTTTGTCAACATAAAAGAACAAAATTTATATTACACAAGAAATGCATATAACCGATCATTGTTCATCCGCACACAAAAACTCCTTCAACGCCGAATAACGGCGGTGACTGCGATCGTTTTGTGTAAATTGCTCCACAATTGCGTGTCTGCCGACGAGAATTTCGAGTTTTTTGGCTCTTGTCACGGCTGTATACAAAAGATTCCTGTAGCACAACTGCGGCGGTACGTCCGTTACGGGGATCACCACAGCCTCAAATTCACTTCCCTGGCTTTTATGTACGGTCACGGCATAGGCCAGTTCGAGATCCGCAATGTGATCAACGGGATACTGTGCAAGCCGATCGTCGAAACGGATCTTCAGTATTCCTGCCGCATAGTTGATAAACTCAAGAATCCCGACGTCTCCGTTGAAGATCCCCTGCCCTTCTTCTCCGTCCTTTTCCCATGGGATATCATAATTATTTCGCGTCTGCATCACTTTGTCTCCTTCACGGAAAAACCGCGCGGCGGAGACGGTGATCTCATTCTTGATGCGGTCTTTTGGATTGAGCAATTCCTGCAGAATGCGGTTGAGATTAAAAGTGCCGCAGGTTCCTTTTTTGGACGGACACAAAACCTGTATATCCGAAATGGGAGAAAAACCGTAAGCCGTCGGCAAACGCTGTGCAACAAGAGATGCAATGCAATCCGCCGCCGCTTGCGAATCCGTACGTTCCATAAAAAAGAAATCACTGTCCTTTTTATCGGTCACGGGGGATTGCCCGTGAATGATACGGTGTGCATTGGTGACGATCAGGCTTTGCTGTGCCTGTCGGAAAATTTCGGTCAGACAAACAACGGGCAAGCGTTCACAGGCAATCAGATCGTTCAAAACATTGCCGGGGCCGACACTCGGCAACTGGTCTGCATCCCCCACAAGCACAAGGCGACAACCGAACGGTACGGCATCCAACAAATCGGCAAACAGTTCACAATCCACCATCGACATTTCATCGACGATCAAAGCCTGTGCATCCAAAGGATATTCGGCGTTCCGACCGAAAGTCGGCTTATCGTTTTCATTCCATTCCACCTCCAGCAAGCGGTGGATGGTTTTAGCTTCACGCCCCGTGACATCGCTCATTCTCTTGGCGGCTCTGCCTGTCGGTGCGGCAAGCAAGACTTGCAGACCGTGACTTTCAAAGACATCAATGACCGCTTTGACGGCAGTAGTTTTTCCCGTTCCCGGGCCGCCTGTCAGGATCAGCAGACCTTTTTCACAGGCAAGTCGCACCGCTTCGCGCTGTGCGGGGGCATAAAAAAGTCCGTTGCGCTCTTCACTTTCGTCCAGTTCTTTTTCCATATTCGAAAATCCCGCAGGCGGAAATTTAAGAATGGTACGCATTCGCTCTGCGATGCTGTTTTCCGCCATGTAAATATCGGGCAAAAACAAAAACGGTTCATTGGCGAGCATTTCCTCATACAGCAGATGCCCCGTCAGCATTGAATCCAAGGCAATTTCGACCTCGTCTTCCGTTAAATCCAACAAAGAAGCGCAAGGGGCAATCAACTTGCGTCTGGGCAGACAGGTATGACCGTTATTGTAAAGATTATGCCTGATCACGTGCAGAATACCTGCCGTATTGCGATAACTCGGATCGGGAGACAACTGCATGGTCTGCACCAGTTCTTCCACGCGATCAAACGAAAAACTGCTGTCCATATTGCACAGCACGTAAGGATTCTGTCGTATCGTATTGATCGCACCCACTCCGAAATACTTGTAGATGGATGTACTTTCAGACGGTGTGATGCCGTAATTTTCAAGTTCTATAAGCACTTTGCGCATAGCGAACTGGCGCATAAATTCCTGCGAGATCTCCTTTGCCATGCGTTGCGAGATCCCTTTGATCTCAGCAAGACGCTCCGGCTCGTTTTCAAGGATCTCAAACGTGCGTTCCTTGAAACGTTCTACGATTTTCAGTGCCATTTTCGGGCCTACACCTTTGATCGCACCCGAGGACAGATAAGCCAGCAATTTTGCCGTGGTGTCGGGCAACGTTCTTGTGAAAGATTCAATTTTGAACTGTCTGCCGAATGTGCCGTGCGTCGTCCAATTGCCGACAACGGTCAATTCCTCCCCTGCGGCTATTTCGGGCAATTCACCGACAGCCGTAAAATAATCTCCGTTGCCGTTAAGTTCCACCACACAAAAACCGTTTTGCGCGTTCCTGAATGTAACACGCTCAACGGTTGCCGTTATTTTAACTTGTTCAACGGTTTTATATTCCATAAGCAAACTCAATCCTCTTGGGTTTGGGCGTTCAGATAAACATATTCTTCCCTGAACAGGCGGCTGACATCACGCAAAACAAAATCAAGCCCGCGCACTACAGCCTTTTCGGGTTCTTGTGCAACACGCACGGGCACGCTGAGTCTTTCCTGCAACCACGGTCCGATGCCGTAAAGATTTGCTCCGCCGCCCGTCAGCACGATTCCGTTGAGCAAAACATCCGACAACAATTCCGTCGGCGCCTTTTCAAGTACGCTTTCAACGGTCTTTGCAACGGCTTCCAGATCATTGCGCAATACCCAATACATCTCGGTGGACGTGACTTCAAACAGTTCAGGAATGCCATCCGCGATTCGTTTTCCGTTCACAAGAAAAGCCACTTCCGTGTTGCGAAGAACGGCTCCTGCAACCTCTTTCTTTATTTCCTCGGCAGTCAGAAAACCGACGCTGTATCCTCTGGTATGTGTCAGGTAACGGCGTATGCTCGTTGTCATATTTCTGCCGCCGATGCGCACGCAAGCAGATTGCACCACTTTACCCATGGATATCAAAGCCGCATCCACACTGCCGGAGCCGATCTCAACGCACAGCACACCACTCGGTTTAAAGCAATTCTCACCTGCTCCGATCGCCGCCGCAAGAGGTTTATCAATAAAGCACGCCCTTCCGCAACCGCAATCAGACAACACGGAAAGCAATGCGCGTTTTTCGTTTCTGGAGACGGCTGTGGAAACACTCATAAGTACATTGGGTTTGAACATCCTGTTTCCGCATTGTCGGGTGATATAAGGACGAAGCATCTGCTGTGCGGCTTCCAGATGATCCATCACACCGTCGCGCACAGGATGAACCGCTTTGAGAGAATTGGGCAATCTGCCGAGCATTTCAACGGCAGCATTTCCCATTGCAACAGGTTTTCCCGTATCTGCATCACAGACCATAACGGACGGTTCGGACACAACGACACCTTTGCCTGCAACGCAAATATGAAGCGAAGCAGAACCGAGATCGATTCCCATACGAAGTCCGAGCATATTATCAACCGTCCTTTCTTGTATATATAAAATATATTGTAGCACAAATTTTCCGCCGCAACAAGTGTTAAATGGAAAAGTATAAATTTTTTATCTTTCTTCTATACAATTTTGTTTTTGTGTGGTATGATGGTTTTATCAATATATAAGGAGTTGCTATTATGAATTGTCAGCACAATGAATACTCAATTCCCTCCGCAACCGGCGTTGCCGACATTTACGTACAATCGTTTACACCTGACACACAACCTGCAGGCATCATCCAGATCATTCACGGAATGGCCGAACACACAGATCGCTATGTTGAAATCGCAAAAACAATGGCAGAAGCGGGCTTTGCCGTTTTCATGAGCGATCACGCAGGTCACGGAAAATCGATCAAAACCGAGGATGATCTCGGCTATTTCGGTGACCGGAACGGATCCGATCTCATTGTTGACGATGCCTTTGCCGTGACGCAACTTGCAAAGCAGACCTATCCCGATGCAAAAGTGATTCTGTGGGGACACAGCATGGGCTCCTTCGTTACAAGAAGCTATCTTTCAAAGTATAAAAATGCGGTCGATGCCGCCGTGATTTGCGGTACGGCAGGCGCAAACCCCGCCGCTTCGATCGGCGCACTGATTGCAGACATGATTGCAAAAGTAAAGGGCAGTCATTTCCGTTCCACATTTATCAACGGGCTTGCATTCGGTGCTTACAATAAAAAATTTGAAGGCAGAACCGACTTTGATTGGCTGAGTGTGGACAAAAAGAACGTAGACGTGTACATTGACGATCCGAAATGCGGCTATCTGTTCACTGCAACTGCTTACAGAGATCTGTTCCGTTTGTTGGGCTTTGTATCAACAAAACAGTGTTTTGCAGACACGCCGAAAAATATTCCGTTGTATCTGATTGCCGGTGACATGGATCCCGTCGGCAATTTCGGCAAGGGTGTCACGGAAGTTTACGAAAAGTATAAGGCCGAAGGCTGTAACGTACAGTGTAAACTCTACAAAGGTATGCGCCATGAAATTCACAACGAAGCCATCCGTGAAGAAGTCATTGCCGATATTCTCAGTTTTGCAAAAAGCATACTGTAAATCAACATAAACGCATAAAAGAACTGCTCAGACCGTTTGATCTGAGCAGTATTTTTGATTGACTTATTAAGTGCGATCAAGCAACTTTTTCCATGTAGTACATGGGAACGTAAGCGTCCCAGCCTTCCCATTCGATATGGCCCCAATAGACTCTGTCTTCTTCGGGGGCATCGTTCCATACCTGAATGTCAAGAACTTCAAATTCTTCGCCGTCACCGACAACCGTAAGATCGTCACCGTCACCGGGGGCATCTTTGACTTTGATGCCGTAGCCGCCAGTAGCGACCATATATGTGCCGACGGTGTATTCACCGCTGTCTGCGTTGACCTGGTTGCCGAACTGGGCTTCGTAATCAGCGGCAGTCATAAGGAACTGCATGGCAACGTAACCGTCCGTACCTTTGTAAGAAGTAGCACCCCAGTAGGGATATTCGGGAACATCAGAAGCGATGATCTGCTTGACAACAAGTTTTGCACCGGAGGGAATCTCAACACCTGTGTCCACATCCACGCTTGCGGATGCGCGCAATTTGAGATTCTTGCCGTCTGCATTGTAGAAGTAGTAGTTGCCTGTGGTGTAAGGTCCTACGGTAACAGGACCGCCGACAGTCGTAGCATCCTCAGCGGGATCGGTAACATTGGTCGGATCCAAATCAACAATGCCCGTAGCGGCCATGTTTGTGGGCAGTTCGTTGCCGGTGGGCAATTCGACAGTGCCGGTAGGATTCACAGTTGCGGAGGGATCTTCAACAGGTGTGTTGACATTGTCGGATACACTCGTGTCTTCGTCATTGTTGTTGAAGTGAATGGCAATGCCGGCACCGGCAAGTGCGGCCAAAAGCATCAAAACAACAACTACAACAACAAAGAGAATATACATCTTTTTGTTTTTTTCCATGATTTTTAACTCCTTAATTTTGGTTTTTACATCAAATACCATGTTACATTATAGCAGAAAAAAATTTTTTTTCAAGAGGTATCTTGATTAAATTTACCAAATAATATATTATTGTTTTATACAGACCTTACAAAAACAAGGAGTCAAACAATGCAAGACATTAAATTATTGATAGACGGAATGTCCTGTGCGGCGTGCAGTGCGGCAGTTGAAAAAGCCCTCAACCGCGTTGCAGGCGTTTCTTGTGCAACAGTCAATCTTGCTACGGGAACGGCATTGATAACAACAGAAAACGACACGGTTGATGCACAGTTGTTGCAAAAAGCGGTATTAAAAGCGGGGTTCGGTTGCCGCATACCCGACACACAGGATTCACAGACAGAGCAAAGTGAACAAACGAAAGGCATTTCCCCACTCAAACGCATTCTCCTGATTCTCCCGTTTGCGATCGCACTGATGTATCTGTCGTACGCTGCAAAACTGCCTCTCCCCTTTTCGCAGTTTCTCGGCAGTGCGGAGTTTGCCGTTTATAATGCAAGCCTGCAGATCATTCTGCTGATTCCGCTGTTGGTTTCGGCAAAGCACATTTATAAAAAAGGTTTTTCTTCCATCATACACAAAGCACCCGGCATGGATGCGCTCGTCAGCATGGGGACACTCACCGCAACAGCCTATAGTATTTATTTATACGTTCGCCTTGTTTTGAACGGCGGTACCGCGGCCGGACTCTACTTCGGTTCGGCCGGTATGATCCTTACGTTTGTGATGCTCGGCAAGGCACTGGAAGAAAACAGCCGCAACAAAGCCGCAAAAGCGATCCGTTCGCTTGTTGCTTTGCGACCGCAGAATGCAAACCTGCTGCGCGGTGATGAACTTGTGAAAGTGTCCGCATCTTGCCTGCAGGAAGACGATATCATACTTGTAAAACCCGGTGAAAAATATCCTGCTGACGGTATTGTGGTAAACGGAATGGGAGATGCCGATGAATCCTTGCTGACGGGAGAGAGCCTTCCCGTTGCGAAAAAGACAGATGATGCTGTGTTTTGCGGTGCGATCAATCTCAACGGTGCTTTGCAGGTGCGCGTTACACACAATTCATCAGACACACTGTTGGCAGGCATCATACGCACCGTAGAACAGGCACAAGCCTCCAAAGCACCCATTGCAAAACTTGCCGACCGCATATCGGGCATATTTGCACCGACGGTCTTCTTCGTGGCTGTGGTGACGGGAATCGGTTGGTTCATCGGCACAAAAGACATCGCAAAAGCGATCACTTCTTTTATCAGCGTGCTTGTGGTCGCCTGCCCGTGCGCACTGGGGCTTGCAACACCCATGGCGATCATCGCGGCCACGGGACGCGGTGCAAAGGACGGCATTCTGATCCGCAACGGTGAGACCTTACAAAAACTTGCTGACATTGACACGGTTGTTTTTGATAAAACGGGAACGCTTACAAACGGAAAATTAACCGTCAGCGAAGTCAGCGCACAGATCGGCACGCAAGAACAATTATTGTATTACGCCGCATCTGCGGATTCCGCCAGCGAACACCCGATCGCCAAGGCAATCACCGCATTTGCCGCAGAATCGGGCATTGCAATCACCCAACCGCAGGACATGCAGGCCATTGCAGGAAAAGGCGTGCAGGCTGTCATTGACGGAAAAACCGTTTTGATCGGAAATCTTGCACTCTTACAGGAAAATAACATTCCGGTTCCGACAAGCACACAAAAAAATGCGCCTGCGGCAACCCACATTTTCGTTGCAACGGACGGACAGTATCTCGGCCGCATCAGTGCATCCGATACCGTGCGCGAACAGGCAAACGAAGCCTTGCACAAACTAAAATCCATGCATCTGCAGACCGTCCTTGTAACAGGCGACAATGAAGCTGCCGCAACCGCTGTTGCAAAGCAATTGCCGATTGACCGCACCTATGCAGGCATTTTGCCGCAAGGCAAAAGCGAGGTCATGCAGACCTTAAATGCGGAAGGCAAAAAAACGGTCTTTGTGGGTGACGGCATCAACGATGCGCCCGCATTGGCAAGTGCGGATGTCGGAATGTCCATGGGCTCGGGGACGGATGTTGCAATGGAAACGGCAGATGCGGTTTTACTGCGTAACGATCTCAATGCCGTTGCACAAACACTTGCTTTGTCAAAAAAAACAATGCGGATCATCAAGCAGAATCTCGCGTGGGCATTCGGATATAATATTTTAATGATCCCCTCTGCGGCAGGTGTGCTGACATTGCTGGGATTGCCGATGCCCGATCCGATCCTGGCGGCCGCCGCCATGTCACTGAGTTCCGTTGCGGTGGTGACCAACTCTTTACGGCTTTTGAAAAAACAAAAATAATTTCACTGAAAGGAATTTGATTTTATGAAGTATGTATTCAATGTGGAAGGCTTAATGTGCGAAAAATGCGTAGCAAGACTAACCAATGTTCTGACAGCAGAAGATGCGGTCACCCGCGCAGATGTGTCCCTTTCAAACAAAACCGCAACCGTAGAAGCTGATTGCGATGCCGACACCGTACGCACACTGATCGAAGACGCAGGCTTTGATGCAAGCCTTGCCGAATAAACACACAACTGCAGAATGCAAAAACAACGAAGGCCAACCCAAAGCCTTCGTTGTTTTTTTGTTCATTCAATATCATATCAAAAGTACGCACACCGTCAACTTCCTTTCGGTTGAGATAAACCACCGCCGAAGATGTGAGCGCGAATATGCACTTTGCCCCCTCGGCGGTTGCCTAGTAGGGGGAGTTAGCAGGTATTGGAAGGCTTCTCATCTATCGGTTCCCAAAAACAAAATAATTTTGAATATTTATAATAATATATTATGATTTCTTTATCTTTTGGTGGGAAACGTACATCATCCGAAGCCATCGGTTGTGTCAGATAAGGATTGATTAAATCGATTTTTTTATTCAAATCATGAAAGCACCAAGTGCAAACAACTAATTTCGGTTCAGTATGATACTTCGCAGACACATATTGTCTTGAAAACTGAACACACGCTTTCTGCATCCCACATATCAAATCAAGCGGCAACACGAGTACTCGATAGCATAAAACACAAGACAATATGAGAAATACTGCAGTAACTACATAAACTGCACCGCGATGAATGCAAAGAACAGAAACCAAAAATGATAAAAATGCTGCAATAGGTAATGACAATTGGTCAACAATATACTTTTTCATGGGAAGTCCGCTGTTTGTTAAAGATCAGAAATACACTGTTGTGGTTTCGTTGTAAATGGTCTGGGTGTCTTTGAAGATCACAAGGCGCGGTTTTTCGGCATAGTGCTCGCAAATAACGCGGTATGTGTAGCCACTCGGCGGAGTAATGGATTTGGAAAACATTTTTTCTGTTGCGTTTGCGTATTGGTCATAATAACAATAACTTGCGTAATCTGTCCATGAGCCGTTTATCAGCCGTTGCAGTTTGATGTAAGTAAATCCGCATTTGGTGACGTCTTCAATGCACAGTGTTCTTGCAATGATAACCAAAGAAGAAGTTGTTTTAGATAGTGTTAATGAATTGCCTACAATCAAATCATTTGCTCTCGTTGCTTCGCTTTCCGAATCGGAATCGTAAATGCCGTGTGCCGTTTCAAGGATTTTTTCGCAGGTGAGCGTCTGCTCGGTTTCGCTTGCATGGATGGGAAGTGTGAAAATGCCTGCCAACAGGCAGAATGCCAAAAGGGTGCACAGTATTTTTTTCATGGTTTTTTCTCCTTATTTTATTGTACGGTCTTTGCCAGTTCGACCGCTGTTTCCAATGAAGTGTCGTACAGAAGGATCGTGTACAGATCCAAGCCGCATCTGTAATTCAAAGAGGACAGTTCCCCCTGTTCACAGCAGAAAACGTCCGCAGATTGTGTTTCCACTTTTACGATCTCGCTCGTAACGTTTGGAAGATCGGTGTGAGGGATGAGTTCCTGCATTGCATAGCGATCAATAAAAATATTTACTCGCATATCACCGCAGTTTATGAAAACCGTAACCGTATCAATCATATCGTAGGAATTGTAGTCAAGTTTTACGATTTCATTTTCCTGTGCGCAGAAAATTTCCGGCAAGACAACGCCGTCAAAACCGTTTGCCGCCAACTCCGCTTTCAGTGCCGAGCCGTACATGAGAACCGTTTCTTCGGTCTCGATATCCGAAAAGTTGATGCGCACGTGATCGTTGAACACTTCCACGATACCGCCGAACAGTATTTCTTCCCTGTCTGCGCTCACGTACAAAATGCCTGCAAACAGCACGGCGACGGCTGCTGCAAGGATGAGGATCTTTTTATAAGTTATTCTTTTGTGTTTTACGTGGGTATCATCCGGCTCTTTCCCGTTTTGCGTTTGCGATTCATTCTGCAAAACAGCGATCGCATCCAGACAGTGTTCGATCAACAGTGTGTTCATGTCTTCGATCGGTTTTGCCGATTCTTCGTCTATGATTTTTTTCAACGCGTCTTCCGAGGAAGTGTCGATGGTTTCGTCTTGCAGAAATGACAGAAAATCTTTGTTTGATAACACAGTAAAAATCCCTCCGTATATATAGTCTCTGTAAAGTGGTTTTGTTACAAAAAAACATTGCACAAAAATCAACTGCTGATTTTGTGCAATTTAATCATCCAACAATTGTTTAATGATCTCTTTTACTTTTTTCTTTAATCTGTACAACCGTTGACGGATGTTGTTTTCGTTGGTGTTTTGTTCGCCTGCAATTTCCGCAAAACTCTTTTTTTCCGCATAGCGGTCATGCAGAAGTTTTTGTTCATAGTCGGTCAGGCGTAAAAACACTTCTTCTTTCAATTGTGATATCTGTTCTTCCGACAGGGAAGTCAGTTCTTCATCCGGATAAAAGATCTCTGTCCGTTCTAATTTTTTCACATCGTACGGAACGGTTCTTTTCACCGCCGTGCATTCTTTTTCATAAAAATCCTTTATAATGTTGTCAGCAACTTTTGTCAGCCACGCTTTCGGATATGCAATAACGGTTCCGTTTTGCAGGGAATGCGAAAGCGCAAGGAAAATTTCCTGCATACAATCTTCAATTGCATCCGGGTGGCTTTGCAGTTTATAGGTGCAGAATTTTCGTATGTACGGCTCATGCTCTTGCCATATTGCCGCCGCGTCGAAAGAATTTTTTGTTTCCATTTCAGTAATTCCTTTGTGTTTGTCGTGAAAGCGAATATAAGTTTTTTGTGTTTTTAATGAGTATTTTACAGAATAATACATCAATTGTCAACGAACGGTTGTTGATTTGTAGGTTTTTTTGTATATTTTTTCAAACCGGAGAAGAAAAAAATCGCTTTACTTTTTATGTGTTTTTTTGTAAAATGAAAAACAGATATTTTTACGGAGAACGTGAGAAATGATAAAAAACTGTGAACTGCTCGCACCGGCGGGCACACCCGAATCCCTGCAAACGGCTCTGCATTTCGGTGCGGATGCGGTGTATCTCGGCGGGCCGATGTTGCAACTGCGTGCCGAAAGCGCAGGCTTTACCTTTGAACAACTGCAACAGGCCGCCGAAGACGTACACACACTGGGCAAAAAAATGTACGTCACGGTCAACTGTTTTGCTGAAAACGGCGAAATTGACGTGTTGGAAGAATACGGCAAAAACCTTTTATCAGCGGGTGCGGATGCGGCGATCGTGTCCGACCTCGGGGTGTTGGCCGAACTCAAAGAGAAAGTGCCCGAACTTGAACTGCACGTCAGCACGCAGGCCAACTGTCTGAATTACAAAGCCGCCGCCACGTGGCACAAACTGGGTGCCAAACGCGTGGTTTTGGGGCGCGAAATGCGGTTGGATGATATCAAAATGTTGCGTGAAAAAACACCCGATACGCTTGAAATAGAGGCTTTTGTGCACGGGGCAATGTGCATGGCTTATTCGGGCAGATGCTTGCTCAGTTCCTATATTTCGCACCGTTCGGGTAACCGCGGTGACTGCACACAGCCCTGCCGCTGGAATTATTATTTAGTGGAAGAAAAACGCCCCGATATGTACCTGCCCGTCATCGAAGATGCAGGTGCGACGGCGGTGCTCAGTTCCGCCGACCTCAAGTGCATTGATTTTCTTGACAAATTGGCGGATGCAGGTGTCACCTCGTTCAAAATTGAGGGCAGAATGAAGACTGCTTACTATGTCGCCACCGTGGTCAATGCCTACCGCCATGCCATGGACGGCACCGCACCTTTGGACGTGTGCGAACGGGAACTTCTGTGCGCAAGCCACCGTCCGTTCGACACGGGATTCTATTTCGGCAACGTGGCAAAAGACCCCAACAACGACGGGCTGTACCGTTCTGACTGTCAGTTCACCGCCCGCGTACTGGGCAGTGACGAAAACGGCGTGCTCATTGAACAACGCAACCGTTTCAAGGTGGGGGATACGTTGGAGATCCTCTCGCCCGATTCCCTCGGTGAAAAGTTCGTTGTGACGCAAATCACCGACATGAACGGCAAGAAGCGCGAAGACGCCCATCTTGTGCAGGAAAAACTGCACATTGCCTGTCCCTTTGCTTTGCGTGAGGGAGACATTTTGCGCAAACGCACGGTACAATGAGAATTTGTCGGACAAATTCTCATTGCAGGATATATGCCGCTGTCGCGGATATGATATATTTTCTATATATGCAATGATTTGCTATAAAAGTGTGATTTTTATCACAAATATTCTCATAATTTTGTGAAAGAGAGTTGTATTTTTTCGGTTTCCGGTATGTAATAATGGTCGGTCATGCAGATCGGCTGATCGGGCTGGCGTTGGAACGAAAGAATGAGACCGCCGTGCCGACCATGGAGTGAACATTATAAAAAAGCAGGTTCTTCACGCAAAGATTGGGAATGCTTGATTAAAAAGAAAATACAAATTGCGGTTTGACGGGGAGTTTGGGAGTCAATCACGGGGACGGCTTCTGTGATTGACCATACAAAAATTAAAAAGGTCAATCACATGAACTGTCCCCTGATTTACGACACCCGCAAAACTATTTGCATAAAAACCGCCGCAAATCACAGGGCAGTCCTCTACTTGCCGATCCACATAATAAATAAACACAAATTGAACAAAAATATAATCACACAAAAAGGACTTCTGTTCGTTTTCAGTCCGCAAATCACGGGGACAGTTCATGCGATTGCCTTTGAAAAAAGTTTCGGCAATCACAGAAGCCGTCCCCATGATTGGCTACAGCCCGATAAATTCCAATTTAAAAAACGCCCGCAGACTTGATTGTTGCGGTCGTTCAGCGTTCAGCACTTTGCGTTTAGCACTAAAAAAGCGGCCTGCCGATGCAGACCGCTTTTTTGTGTGTAATTGTTATTGCTTTGCGCCGTTGTCGAACATTTCGAGTGTCTTGACCGTGACTGCGAAACAGCCCGCCAGACCTTCTTCGTTCATGTTGTCATACGTATCGCGGCGCGTATGATAATAGGGTTCGATCTTGTGGTTGAGACCTGTGATGCCGGCGGCACGGAAGCCTGCCTGTGCGAATGCTGCGGAGTCGGTTGCACCGCCGAAGGGAGGAACCAAACCTTTTTCGCAGTGGATGCCAAGCTCTGCGGCTGCTTCCATGAACAGGTCGCAGGCGTCCTTGTCGGCCTTGACCGTTGCGTTGAGGTCACGGTAGTTGGCGGCAAGGAATTTGGGATCGTGAATGGTATCGTAAGCGTAAATGAAGGTGGGAACGTCGTCAAATTCGCCCTTGTGTGCTTCGGCCCATGCCTTTGCACCGCGAAGTCCCGCTTCTTCGGAACCGGTCAGCACGACACCGAGTTCGGTGTTTTCCAGTTCAATGCCCTCGTCCTTGAGGAACTTGAGCAGTGCAATGCCCATGTAGCAACCGCTGAGGTTGTCGTTTGCACCGTCTACGATGCGCTTTTTGTTCCACATGAAGAACATACCGATCCACAGCGGAACGAAAACAAGACCGCCCAGTGCAAATTTTGCAAGCAGGCTGCTCATATCCATGGATGCAACCGGTCCGTTGACGGCCAGGGCGGCAATGGCAATGCCGATAAAGTAGAACAGACCGATGAAAGAACTGAGAATGTGCAGGTCAAAACCGAGATAGCCGAAATGATAGTTCATCGGCCATTCCCAAGTGGCATCGGGATGTCCGTTGAAAACGATGCGGCGTTTGACTTCGCCCGTGGGCTTTTTGAACGCGGTTACGTTGTGGCCGATCTTTTTGGGGAACAACTTGTCAACCGTTTTCTTGTAAACACCGAACTGAAGCAGGGCAATGGCAAGACCGAGCAGCAGGAATGCGAGCGATGCAATGGGAGCCACGAACAGCAAGCCGATGGCAATAAATCCGCAGATCACGGTCAGGTAGATCCAACCGTAGAAGGAGCCGGGATGTTCTTCAAAGGATTCCACGCTCACTCTGTCGCAACCGCAGTCCTTTTTGAGCACGTCTGCCATGTATTCACAAGCCAGTTTTTCACCCTCACTGCCGGGATCGCGTTTGGGCAGATTTTTGCAGATGTGGGTGATCTCTTTGATCATGTACTTAGCCGCATCATACTTTTTGTCGATGATCTTCTGTAAATTCATAAGTTTCTCCTTTGTATTATGGGACTTTGTTGTGATATTACACTAAATCATCGGAATGTGTCAATGGAAAAACAAAATTGTTCACAATGTTCAAAGTTTATTCACACATTAAAGATAATATATACCGAAAACAGAAAATTTTATATTGAAATCCGTAAGTTATGTAAGTATAATATAATAAAAGTATTGTGCGCGAAAAGGATATAATAATATGGGTGAATATAAAGACCGCCGCAATGACGGCAGATATAAAAATGAGGGCAGAGACGACCGCCGTGCCGACCGCAGAGACGATCGACGGGATGACCGTGCCGACCGCAGGGATGATCGCAGGGAGGATCTCATCATCGGCAGAAACGCCGCCGCAGAAGCACTCAAATCGGGCAGGGAAATTGATTGCGTGTACGTTGCAAAAGGGGAGAGAAGCGGTGCAGTGGTGCCCATTCTCGCAAAGTGCAGAGACCGTAATATTCCCGTCAAGGAAGTGGACAGCCGCAAACTTGATTTTATGTGCGGTCATGCCAACCATCAGGGCATTCTTCTGAGTGCCGCCGCCCACTCGTATGCAAGCGTGGATGATATTCTTGCCCGCGCGCAGGAAAAGGACGAACCCCCGTTCATTATTCTTTGCGACGGATTGGAAGATCCGCATAACCTCGGTGCCATCATACGCACCGCCGAATGTTGCGGTGCGCACGGTGTGATCGTTCCGCAACGCAGAAGTGTGGGGCTGACCGGTGCCGTAGGCAAAGCCAGTGCGGGTGCTTTGGAATACGTTCCCGTTGCAAGGGTGACCAATCTGGTTTCCACCATTGAAATGCTCAAAGAGAAGAATATTTGGGTGTATGCCGCCGATGCCGACGGTACGGCATGGCACAAGGCAGATCTTACGGGGGCGATCGCACTGGTCATCGGTTCGGAAGGAAACGGTGTGGGCAGACTGGTCAAAGAAAAATGTGACGGTGTGCTGTCCATCCCCATGAAAGGGCAGATCAATTCCCTCAATGCGTCCGTTGCCGCAGGCATACTGATGGCGGCGGTCACATCAGCTCGTGAAGGGTGAACGTAACAATGAATGATTTTAATGAATTTCTGAATATATTGCGCAGTCAGCCGACGGCAAACAAAACGGCAGCCGAAAGAGCCGCCGCATCGCAAACGCCGAAAGCAGAGCGTCCCGAAGTACCCAAAAGCGGTGTGCTTGCGCGTCCCATCGGCGGTGATCTGCTTGATTTTACCGAATCGTTGACGCCGAGCGTTCCCGCGCCCGAACCCGTTGCGCCCGAACGTGAAGCGGCACAGGAACCTGCGGTGCTTGCAGAGGAAGCGGCAACTGCGGCCGCATCAAATGCAGAGCAAGTGCGTGTTGCGCAAGAAACGGCTGTTCCTGCGCAAGAAACGGAAGTTTTGGCAGAGGAAACGGAAATGGATGCATCCGAAGCGGATTCGGATGCGGAAGAACCCGACCTGTCGCTGTTTGAAGCGGATGCGGCACAGCGTACGCGTGTGCATGAACCCGTTTTTGCACAGGAGGCACCCGTCGGCGCACCGCAACCGCAAGCCGAGACGGAGAAGACCGCTTACATCGCATCCGAAGAAATGGTCGCGCTGTTTGATCCCGTCACAACGGATAAAACGACCGCATTGGATCCGAATGAAGTCAGGATCTTTGTCGGTGAACAGCCGGACACATCGCGCATCAGTGCAGCCCCCATACACGGATTCAGCCAGGAAGACGACAGTACGGTTGTCTTTGCGGATGAAAAAACCAAGCACATCGGTGAAAAGGGAAGTTTGTTGCGCGCCATTGCCAAGACCGCCCGTGAAAGCGATCAGGCAGACGGGCAGATCGTCATGGAGGGCTTTGACAGCAACGATCCCGTTGTGACCGATGAAAGTGCCATGGAAGCACAGATGCGTTCGGTACGCGAAAAGCGCATTGAAGATTTCGGCTTGCCCAAGGAGGAATTGCCGACCGAACTGCCCGAAAATACACCGCCTCCCAAAACCAAAACCGTTCCGCTGCCGCCGTTCATTCAAAAAACGGCCGACCGCTTTGCGGACCGTGAAACACCGTTTGCACCTGTCGGAACGGAAGAATACCGCATGAATGAGGACCGCAAACGGGTGTCGGCACAACTGCGCCGAACCATCCGAAAAACCGTCATTCACACCTTGGTGCATCTTGTGCTCGGACTCATTCTTTTGCTTGCAAATCTCATTACCACAGTTTCCGCAAGCGGCAACAACGGATTTTTCACCGTTTTCGGTGCAGACGTGAATGCCTATGCGATTTTTAACCTTGTCTTTTTCATTCCCTCCGCCGTGTTGTTCCTGCCGGATTTCAAAAACGCAATTCTGACCGTTTTGAAAGTGCGTGCACGCACCGAGGCGGCACTGTTGGGAATGTATACGATCGTGTTTGTGCAGACGGTCTCTCTGTTCTTTACGGAATTACAGCCCGAACACGATTATCATTTGTTTACGGGAGCCTGCGTTTTGCTGGGTGCTTTGTACAGCGCGGCCAGGATCTTCTGGCTGAAAAATACGCTGAGCTGTTTCAAGATCACGGGGATGTCGGACAACAAACTGTTCCTGCGCAGTGTGCGCAATGCCGAGACCTTGCGTACGCTGTTGTGTGAAAACAACGTGGACGGTGTGTGTGTCGATTTTGTGGCAAAAGCAAAGTTCATTTCCGATTTTCTCAGCCGCAGTGCCGATGCCGCACGTTCGGCCATGCCTCGTTCCGTTCTGACGCCTGTGCTCGGTGTTCTGTGCGTTGTATGCGGTGTCGTGGCCGCCGTTGTGCAGGGGAGCCCCGTGTGCGGTTTGAGTGCCGTTGCGGGGGCGGCGTGTATGTCTTTCCCGGTGTGCGGCATTGCCGTATGCGGTCTGCTTATGAGTGAGACCAACCGTGCGCTTGCCGAAAAAAAGGTCTGCGTCAACAGTCTGCGTGACGCGCGTAACGTGGTCACGTCCGATCATCTTGCCTTCGGCGGAAAAGATCTGTTCCGTGTGCAGTTGGTGCATACCGCCACCGTGGACGGAGTTTCCGAAAAGGGGGCGAACATTACTGCCGCCCTGCTTGCCAAAGCAGCCGGAGACACGCTGGCGGCCGCATTTGCGCCCGTTCTTTCCGAGTATGACAGACGCTTGCCCACCGTGGAGGAACTTACCATCGAAGAAAAACTCGGTGTCAGCGCATGGGTGGATAACTGTCGCGTGCTGTTGGGTACGCGTGAAATGCTTGTCAATCACAACATTCAACCCGGAAAAGTTCCTGCCAATGCGCAGGACGAGCACTATCTGTATCTTGCCATTGAGGGCAACGCCGTTGCCGTATTCACTTTGCATTATACCTGCCGCGAACAGTTGAAACAATCCTTGCACGCGGTTGCGCAAACAGGTGTCAATCTGTATGTGCGCACGGGGGATCCGAATCTGACGGCCGATGTCATTCAAAAGGCCGCAGAACTTCCCGAAAACAGCGTTCGCATCGTTCCCAAGGCAAGCACGCAACTGTTTGACCGTCTGTATGAAACGGTGTCCGAACGCGAGAGCGCAGGCATCGTCGGCGTAGGCGGATTTATGAGCCTTTGCGACGGCATCAACGAGGCCGTCCGATTGGATCGTGACGGTAAACTGATCTCTTATACCTGTACGGCAGGCGCATTCGTAGGGCTTGGAGCCGTTCTGCTGTTGTGCGCAACGGGCAGCATCGGAAAAGCCACCGCGTGGAGTGCCGTGCTGTTGCAGATGATCTGGAGCATGGCGGCACTGTTTCTGCCGCATCTGTTCAACCGCATGGCGGAAATAAAAAACGGACATCTGCAAAAAGGTATGCTGAAAAGCAAACGCGAAAAAGCCGTTTCACTTCGCCGCAGTGCCCGGGCGGAGACGGAAAAAAAGGAATCGGGTGAACAGCTTAGTTATGTTTTGTCCGACGGCTTTGCGAATGAGCCGCCGCAACAGCAGGAATAATGCTTTATAAAAAATAATATTTTCCAACGGTGGAAATGTTTGACAAATCCTGCCAAATGGGATATGATAGAAACAATAAAACGGATAAGGAGAATCTGAATCATGGCTGAAACAAAGCTCAATTACAAAAAGACGATCCTCACGGGCTTCGGCTTTTTGGCAACCTCCATTGCATGGGCAATTTACGATCCTTACATCACCAAGATCCTCAACCGCCTGCTCACCGAAAGTGCCGCGGTCACAAAGATGAGCGACTATCTGGTTGAAAAACTGCCTATTCTTGCGCGTCTTGCAGAAGCACAGGGCGAGGACGTTGTTCTTGCCGGCGGCGGATTTACACTCGTTCCGCTGTTCATCGGTATCATCATGACCTTCGATAACATTTTCGGTGTTATCTTCCAGCCCACGTTCGGCAGACTTTCCGACGAATGTCATTCCAAACTCGGCAAACGCCGTCCGTTCATCGTTGCGGGTGCTCCGATCTCGGCATTGCTGTTCTTCCTGATCCCCGTTGTATTTTTGGGAACCAAGAGCCTGCCGCTGACCATGATCTGCATCATCCTGTTCGTGTTCACCATGTCTTTGTGGCGCGCACCCGTTGTTGCGCTCATGCCCGACCTGACACCGCCTGCTCTGCGCAGTGAAGGCAATGCTGTCATCAACCTCATGGGCGGCATCGGTTCGGCTGTCGGTATGGTCGCAGGTACCATCGGTGTAGCCCTTTGCGTGGCACTCGGCGGTTACTCGAAAGAGACCATCAATGCCGACGAAACGCTGTCTTTCCCCTACGTGTTTGCCATCGGCGCGATCGTTATGATCGCAGGTATGCTCGTTCTGCTGTTCTTCGTCAAAGAACCCGATTCCAGAATCAAACTGCAGGGCGAAGCGAATGCCTATGCCGATGCCAAGGCACGCAAAGCCGCTGAAAAAGAAGCCAAAAAAGCAGAAAAAGCCGCAAGAAAGGCCGTCAAACTTTCCAAGGCTGAAAGAAAGAGCCTGCTGTTCATGCTCGCTTGCCTGTTCTTCCTGTTCTGCGGTGCAAACGCGATCACCACGTTCTTCTCCCTGTTTGCACAGGAAATTCTTCACAAACCCACGGCGGAAGCCACCATTCTCATGCTCATCTTTGCCGTTGTTGCTGGTGTTGCCGCACTGCCCGCAGGTAAAATGGGTAAGAAACTGGGCAGAAAAAAGACCATCGTGGTCGGTCTTGCCGTGTTCCTTGTTGCGTTCATCGTTTTCTTTGGTGTGTTCGTAGCACTCCTCGGCGGACAGGGCCTGTCCATCAACAAGTACGTTACCGTCAACAATTCCTATATCGCCGTTGACGAAAAGATCAAAGAATACAATGCCGATCTTGTGGAAGCCGCAGATGCACAGGGTGTTGAACTTGCTGAAGGTGCAACGCTGACCGTGGACGGTTATATCGCATTCCTCAAGGACGGAACCGAAACCGAAAAATATGCAGAATTTGAACTCTTCCTCGGTGAAGAAAGCAATAGTTTGCAGAAAGTCGCCACGGATGTAGCCATTCAGATTCTTGATATGCCCGATGAAATTTCTTATGCAGACGCACTGCTTGCATTGCAGAATGCTGTTTCCGACGTCACTCGCATTCTCGGCATCCTCATTTATCCCGTTCTCATTCTCGGCGGTGCGGCCAATATGTTCATCACCGTCAACACTCTGCCGCTTGTTCTTGAGATCGGCGGTGTGGATAAAGTCGGTACGTTCACGGGTTACTATTACACCGCAACCTTCTCCGCACAGATCGCATCTCCCATTCTCTACGGTTTCATCCGTATGTTTGCGGGCACGTATATGTCGCTGTTCTATTACAGCCCGGTCATGTTTGCACTGGCCTGCATCATGTTGGTATTCGTCAAACACGGCGAAGCCGTACCGGATGAAGTGATCAAAGAAGCAGAAGAAGCCGGCGACTAAGATATTACAATGAAAAGGGCTGCCGAAAGACAGCCCTTTTTTGGATATTTACGGAAAGTTTTGAGATATAGCAGTTCATATAAATTATGATTTACAAGTTCTAAACGCAAAACGCTAAATGCTAAACGAGTGGAAACAATTTGATTGTTATATCATTTTTAATTTACGTTTTGCCGTTCTGTTTGACCGATTTTGCTTCAAACGACAGAAAAACTTGCTGTTTCGGTCGTTTAGCGTTTAGCACTTAGAACTTAGCACTT
>JAFQKN010000177.1 GCA_017396895.1 Clostridia bacterium | reverse complement strand
GGTGGGGCAGGGTCACCTGCCACTTGTCCAGGAGCTTTCCATCTTCCTGGAAAAAGCCGAATTTCAGATGGGTTCCCAGAATATCTACGGCAAATACGTAACGCATAAATCTCCCTCCCGGTACGGAAATGATTACCATTACTATACCAACAGCTCTCACCTGCCTGTCAGCTACACCGAAGACATCTTCACGGCTCTTGACCATCAGGATGAACTGCAGACGCTGTACACCTCCGGTACCGTTTTCCTCGCTTTCCTCGGTGAAAAACTGCCCGATTGGAAAGCCGCCGCAAACCTTGTCCGCAAGATTGCCGAAAACTACCGTCTGCCCTATTACACCATGTCCCCGACCTATTCGGTCTGCCGCAACCACGGCTATCTTGTCGGTGAACAGTACACCTGCCCCGAATGCGGCGAAAAGACCGAAGTATACAGCCGTATCACAGGTTACTACCGTCCCGTTCAGAACTGGAACGACGGCAAAACGCAGGAATTCAAAGAAAGAAAAGTGTATGACATTGCCAACTCCAAACTGACACACGCAGGCCCCAAAGAAGAAACGGCGGACGATGCAACCGCTGCCACCGACAGCACGGACGGCATTTACTTCTTCACCAAGAAGAACTGCCCCAACTGCAAAGCCGCAAAACCCTTGCTTGCAAAGGCGGGTGTGCAGTATACCGAACTGCTTGTGGAAGAAAATGAAGACCTTGCAAAAAGTTTCGGTCTGAAACAGGCTCCCACGCTTGTGGTCGTCAGCGGCGGCAACGCAGTGAAATACGCAGGCGTTGCAGGTGTCAAGACATTTGTAACAGGTATATAAAAACATGACCGATATCATCGTAATCGGTGCGGGCCCGGCGGGACTGACCGCCGCAGTGTACGCCTGCCGCGCCGGAAAAAGCGTACTTGTAATCGAAAAAGGCGGCTTCGGCGGGCAGATCACCTACTCGCCGAAAGTCGAAAACTTCCCCGGAAACCAAGAGATCAGCGGCATGGAACTGGCCGAACAGTTTACCGACCACGCCATTGCCATGGGTGCTGAACTGACCGTGGGAACGGTTGAAAAAATTGAAGAAGCAAACGGCATCAAGCGTGTTGTGTGTGATGACGGCGAAACGTATGAAGCCAAGGCCGTGATCGTGGCCACCGGTGCCAGACACCGCCTGTTGGGACTTGACCGTGAAGAAGATCTCATCGGCAACGGTATTTCGTTCTGTGCGGTCTGCGACGGCAGTTTCTTTGAAGGGCAGGACGTGGCCATTGTCGGCGGCGGCAATTCCGCTTTGCAGGAAGCGATCCTGCTCAGCGAAGTGTGCAAAAGCGTCACCGTGATTCAGAATCTGGCGAATTTCACAGGTGAAAGCAAACTCGTTGACATTCTCACAAAGCGCAGCAACGTGACCTGTCACTTCAACACCGTTGTCACCTCTTTGTTGGGTGCGGATGAACTGACGGGCATCACCGTCAAGAACAGCGAAAGCGGCGAAGAAAGCACGCTTGCCGTCAACGGCTTGTTTGTCGCCATCGGCCTTGTTCCCGAAACCGAAGCGTTCGCAGACGTATTGCCGCTGAACAAGTGGGGCTATGCCGACATCGGTGAGGATTGCAAAAGCACGGTGCAGGGCATTTTCGCAGCGGGCGATTGCCGCAGTAAAGCGGTGCGCCAGTTGACCACCGCTTGTGCCGACGGCTCCGTGGCCGCCCTTGCAGCCTGCCATTATATTGATGAGATGTAACACAAAAGGAGCCGTTTACGGCTCCTTTTCGGTTCTTCACGAAAAATTGGGGAATGTTTGATTAAAGAGAAGATACAAATTGCGGTTTATTGAGCAAACCGAATGAACACATCCTGTAGGGGAGTCGTTTCGGCTCCCGCGACAAAGACACACAAACGGACGGTTTTTTCCGAGTTCGGAAACGGCACAAACGGACGCTGCGATATTGATAAAAAACCTTTCTGTGCCGTTGGTTTGCGGCTCCTTCGACCGTTTCAAAAACAATATTTTTACATACTCTCCCTCGGGAGCCGAAACGACTCCCCTACAGATCGTGGTTGGTTTTATGCGGTCATTTTTTGTTTTGCGGTTGCATAAACTTCTTGCTGAATCTCAATTTTCTGTTTGCCGTTTGCCGCAACATTTCTTGCATTTTCTCTTGCACTGCGGATGAAATCCGTATATAATAAAATATAAAGCTGATTTTTGTAAAAACAGGTGAGGCGCATGAAGTATCCGATCGACAAATCTTTTTTCCCGTTTTCTCATTTTGCACCGCCCATCCGCAACGTAAAAACGGCAGGCATGATGAATTCATTTATCAAACCGCCGTTCTCCCTGCACAGAGATGCGCAGGTGGATATTTGCAAAGAGTGCTTCACCGATGCGCGCGGACAGACGGTGGAAGTGTTTGTCATGCGCCCTAAAAACAAAGACACACACGGCAACGGCCTTGTGTACATCCACGGCGGCGGCTTCTTCTTTGATGCGGCAGGCTATCATTATGCCAACGCAAAACAGTATGCCCTGCAAACACCGTGTACGGTCGTGTTTGTGCGCTACCGCCTGACACCGCACGTGCAGTTTCCCGTTCCGTTTGAGGATTGCTATGCGGCATGGCTTTGGACGCACAAAAATGCCGACCGTCTGCACATGGACAAAAACAAGATCGCCATCGGCGGTGACAGCGCGGGCGGATGCCTTGCGGCGGCCGTGTCGCTTGCCTGCCGAGACAAAAATGCACCTTTACCCTGTTTTCAGCTTTTGGTTTATCCTGTCACCGATCGCCGCATGAACACCGAATCGCACCGCCGTTTCACAGATACACCCATGTGGAACAGCCGCCTTTCGGTCAAAATGTGGGACGGATATCTGCCCGATAAAAACATAAAAGACATTGCGTATGCATCTCCGCTGGAAGCGGAATCCTTTGTCGGTTTGCCGAAAACCTATGTGGAAACGGCGCAGTTTGATTGCCTGCACGATGAAGCCGTTGCCTATGCGCAGGCTTTGCAGAACGCAGGTTGTGCAGTTTCGCTTTATGAAACAGAGGGGACCATGCACGGTTTTGACATCGTACAAAAATCACCCATTGTGCAACAAGCCGTTGCAAAGCGAATTCAATTCATGAAGAACGCATTTGAGGATTAAGACGTGAAAAAACTGTACGCCAAAAATGAATTGCTGTTTGCGATTGTGTTTATTGTACTGTATGTAGCCGGCTCATCGGTTGCCGCCGCAGGCAGTGAAAAAATCGGTATTCCCGATTCTCTCACCTTTGTCTTTCACGCGGCTCTGTCGGTCATTTTGCTCGTATTTTTGTGCAAAAATAAACTGACAACAACCTACGGGCTGTGTAAAACACAAATAAGATCGGTACACTTTTTATATTACGTTCCTTTTGCCGTGTTGGTAAGCGTGAATTTCTGGTTCGGTGTCGGTCTGCAAAGGTCGCCCTTGCAGAGTGCTTTGCAGGCAGGCAGCATGCTTTGCGTAGGCTTTCTGGAGGAGATCATCTTCCGCGGACTTTTGTTCAAAGCCATGGCAAAGGACAATGTGAAAGCCGCTGTGATCGTGTCGTCGGTCACGTTCGGCATCGGACACATCATCAATCTGCTCAACGGGGCACAACTTCTGCCCACCCTCTGCCAGATCCTTTATGCCACGGCATTCGGCTTTTTGTGTGTGATTGTTTTCCACAAAGGCAAAACCCTGTTGCCGTGCATCATCAGCCACAGTGCGGTCAATACGCTGTCCGTTTTTGCAAACGAAAAAACAACGGATAAACAGATCATCCTTTCCTCGCTTGCACTGTTCGTGATCGCAGGCGCATACGCACTTTACTTGCGAAAATCACTTTCCGAAACGAAAGATACCATATAAAAAAATACGATTTACAAAATAAAGGAGTATTATGTTAGAACTGAAGAACGTCAGTTTCTTTGTCAATGACGAAACCAACGGCAAAGAACTGGGAATTATTGACAACGTAAGTCTGACCTTGGATGAAGGTAAGTTCTATGTTATCACAGGCCCCAACGGCGGAGGCAAATCCACGCTTGCGCGCCTGATCATGGGCATTGAAAAACCCACTTCCGGTCAGATCCTCTTTAACGGGGAAGATATTGCAAATCTTTCCGTCAGTGAACGCGCAAAAAAAGGCATCGGATATGCATTTCAGCAACCGCCTCGATTCAAAGGCATGACCGTTCGCAGACTTTTGAGCCTTGCGCACGGCAGTGAACTGCCCGAGGACGAATGCTGTGCTTTTCTCACCCGTGTGGGGCTGTGTTCCATGGATTATCTCAATCGTGAGGTGGACACTTCCCTCTCGGGCGGCGAAGTCAAGCGCATTGAAATTGCAACCTTGATGGCAAGAGAACCGCAACTTGCCATTTACGACGAACCGGAAGCCGGTATCGACCTGTGGAGTTTCACCATGCTTGTGGAATCGTTCCGCATGGCACGTTCCGCAAACGACAAGAGTACGACCATCATCATCTCCCACCAGGAGCGCATCATGCAACTGGCGGATGAGATCATCGTCATTGCCGACGGCAAAGTGCGCACGCAGGGCAATAAGGACGAAGTGTTCCCCACACTGTTGGGTGAGTTTGACCGCAAATGCGGATTAAGAGGAACTGAGGAGGAATCTGACCATGCTTGAAAGACCGGATTTTAACCTCTTGACACAAATTGCAGACCTGTCGTATCTGCCCAAAGACGGAGCTTACAATATCCGCAAGAACGGTGTTGCCGCAGGCAGAGCTGTTACGGCAAACGTAGATATCACCAACAAAACGGACAAACCCGGCATCGACATCACCGTAAAACCCTTTACCGTGGGCGAAACGGTGCACATCCCCGTCATCATCACCGAAACGGGACACAGCGAACTCGTTTACAACGATTTTTACATCGGTGAGGGTGCCGACGTGACCATCATCGCCGGTTGCGGCATCCACAATTCCGGTTGCGAAGAAAGCCGCCACGACGGTGTGCATCGCTTTTTCATCGGCAAGAATGCAAAGGTGAAATATGTCGAAAAGCACTACGGCGACGGAGAGGGCGACGGAAGCCGCATCATGAACCCCGAAACGCAGATCTTCATGGAAAGCGGCTCGGTCTGCGAAATGGAAAGCGTGCAGATCAAGGGCATCGATTCCACCAAACGCAAGACCACCGCACAGTTGGCGGACAAGGCAAAACTGGTTATCACCGAACGCCTGATGACACACGGCAAGCAGGTGGCGGAATCGGATATGACGATCGATCTCAACGGTGCGGATTCCTCTGCACAGATCATTTCGCGTTCGGTCGGGCGTGATGAATCCTCGCAGGTGTTCTTCCCCAATGCCGTGGGCAATGCCGCCTGCCGCGCACACATTCAGTGCGATTCCATTCTCATGGACAATGCAAAGATCCGTTCCGTGCCCGCCATCACCGCCAATCATCCCGAAGCGCAGATCGTACACGAAGCCGCCATCGGCCGCATCAACAACGACCAACTTCTCAAACTGATGACCTTCGGCCTCAACGAAGAAGAAGCGGAAGAAATCATTCTTGAGGGCTTTTTGAAGTAAATAACAGCAAATAACGACCGCAACAGAGAAACACCTGTTACGGTCGTTTTTAAGTGCTGAGCACTACAGTCGGCTTGGTCGGTCATTCAAAAAAGATACCTGCATCCGCCGCACTTTACATTTATTCTTCCTGCGCTTGTGATTCAGCGAGCATTTGGTAGTAGATGTCGAACACTTTGGAAATCATGTCTTCTTCTTCGCAGAGAATCAGACGGTCTTCGTCCTCTTCTTCGATGTAAAACACGAGTGCCTGATCTTCTTGCATATTTCCGATCGGCACAACGGGACGCAGGATAAACCAGATCGTTCCTTCCAGTGGGATCACGGCGATCTGTTCAAATGAAACATCTTCACCGTCGGGGCCGCACAGGTCAATGTTTTCGCAGTTTTCGGGATCGAGCAATGTATCCAACAGGCTCACGGTTCGCACTCCTTTTCATTCATAGAGTTCATCGGCATAGCCGAAATAGTATTCCTGCAACGTGTCGTCCAGGTTGTTGATGCCCCATTCCTGCAATTCGTCGGGAATGCCGAAATATGCTTCTGCCACGGCCCCCGCAATGCAGGCTTGGGTGTCACCGTCGCCGCCGAGAGAAACGGCATTGCGCACGGCATCTTCATAGTCTTCCGCTTCAAGAAAAGCCATGAGTGCCTGCGGAACACTGTCGGCACAGGTCAGGGTGTAACGGTAGGTCGGGCGGATCTCATCCAGCGTAAAATCAAGATCGTAATACTTATCGTTGAGATACTCTCTGATCTCATCCTGATCCGCACCGTCACGCGCCATATAAATTGCCGCCGCAACGGCCTGTGCACCGCGGATTCCTTCCGGATCGTCATGGGTGACTTCGGCACTCCACGCGGCCAGTTTTTCGGCTTCGCGCAAGGAATCAGCCGCCCACGCAACGGGAGAAACACGCATGGCACAACCGTTGGTGTTGCCGCCGTAAGCGGTGTCGTTATCATCCATGAGCCAACGGTAAAAGCGTTCGCCGTAGCCCGCATCCGGATACAGCCGTCCGATCTCGCGCATTTTTTCGCACAGCACGGTCTTGAACGAATCCTCGTCATACAGATCCGCTTCCGCGCACGCACAGCCGACGGCAATGGTCATCATGCTGTCGTCGGTCGGACAGCATGACGGAGAAAGCAGGTAAAAGTCTTTCGTTTTTTCGGCTCCGAATTCATAGGGGGAACCGATCATATCACCGATAATGGCACCTAACAAACTGAATCGCCTCTTTTAAATATTATCATTCAAGTCCGTCAAAAATGGCTTTGATGCGCTCGCCCGACAACTGATTTTCCTGCAGAAGTGCGTCCACCATGCGATCCATGACGGCTTTTTTGTCAAGAATCAAACGAACGGTCTCCAACATCTGTTCGTTGAGGATATTCTTGACGGTTTCATGCACACGGACACTCATGCCGGCATTGTCGGGATCAATGACGGCAAGGCCGAAAGTATCATCCATACCGTAGGAGCAAAGCAGATGCGTTGCAAGACGGGTAGCATTCTGCAGGTCGCTCGATGCGCCTGTTGAAACGCCGTCCTTTTCGCCGTAGTACACCAATTCGGCGGCACGGCCTGCAAGAGAAGTGCGGATCCTTGCCAGCAGTTCTTCTTTTGTATAGATCGCTTTGCCTTCGTTGTCGGCGTGCTGTACGTAACCGCCGTGATCCCCTCGGGAGATGATTGTAACATAAGAGGGGATTTCACCCGCGTACATACAAAGCAAGGCGTGACCTGCTTCGTGGCGCGCAACGCGCTCAAGTTGCGATTCGTCCCAATCGGTCTTCTCGCCGTAGGTAAACACTTCGAATGCTTCATCCAGTACAGCATCGGTCACTTTTACTTCGCCCACGCGGATGGCACTGCGAAGTGCCAACTCGAACACACTTTCCAGGTCTGCAAGGCTCATACCCGTGGAGCGCATGGCGAGATTGTTCATCTTTTCTTCCGAAATGACGAATGCGGGATTCTTTTTCACTTTCATCTGCATAAAACGCAGACGGTCGTCACGTTTGGGACGGTCGATGAACAAACGTCTGTCAAAACGGCGCAGGAGCGCAGCGTCCAGACTCTTGGACGTGCCGGGCTCGACGTTGTAGTTGGTAGCCGCGAGCACAAAAACGGGTTTGGAGATATCATTCTTGAAACCATCCATCTCCGCAAGGAAAGCGGTCAGGATCTCTGCATGATGCTCGTTGTGACCGCCGGTCCTTTCTTTTGCGATGGCATCGATTTCATCAATGAAAAGAATAGACGGCGCATATTTGCGTGCGGTTGTAAACAGTTCGTGCACGGATTCGGGGCCTTCACCGATGAATTTTTTGATGAACTGGTTGCCTTCGGCACTGATATAGGTAACATCGGCTTCACAGGCAAGGGCTTTGGCGAGCATGGTCTTACCGGTTCCGGGAGGGCCGTAAAGCAAAATGCCCTTGGGCGGTTTAACACCCGTGCCGACAAATTTCTTGGGATTTCTGAGGTATTCAATAAAGTATTCCAGTTCCTCCTTGGCTTCCGAAGCACCGATGATATCGTCAAAACGGACGTTGGGTTTGGAAAGATTGCTCAGCACGTTCTTGCTGTCGGCTGCATCAACAGCGACCGTGAGTGAAAAGTCAAACAAGCGGATCTCTGCTACCTTGCCGTCGTTCAACAGCCGTTGTGAGGTCTCAAAACTGACCACGCGATTGCTCTTTGCAAGCGTTTTCATACTGCGATGGAAATAGAGGTTGTTGCAGACGGCATGCAGTGTTTCATTGACCTGCGCATCCGTACCGAGCAGATCCACGACACCGCGAACCCCCATACGCATGAACGAAACCTTTTCTTCGTCGTCAAAAACGTGTTTTGCGGATTGCAACAGATATACGGGCGTATCCGGATAATTTTCACGGGCAAAATGCAGGAAATCACGGGCAACGGAATCCACGTCCTCAATGTTGAGATACTGTTTTCCTTCGCCGCACTGTCCCAGACAAATATCAATGAGAATGCATTCGATGTCTCGTCCTCCCATGATCTTCTTTGCGCTTTCAATATCCGTTGCGCCGAAGAACGCAAGTCCTGCGGTTTTGTTTTCACAGACGGCAACCTGCTGTGCATCGACAAACACAAGCATTTCGGGAGAGGTTTCATGCGCAAACAGTTTGGCAATGTCACTGCCGTCGTCGGGCACGTCAACCGTCACGAAGATTTTTTCAATTGCGGAAATTTCTCCCTGCGAAGAATCCGCACCGACCAGGCGGAACAGTTCAAACAGTTCGTTATCAAAGAAACTTTCCGCACGTGCGCGGATGGTACGGCCGTCTGCATGGCCGCCTTCGGCAAACATGACACAGGCAAACACTTTTTCATCGAATGTGATCTCCACGCCCGTTTCATTCTGATAATTCACTGCATGACGCAGAATTTCTTTTTTGCCGATCTCGCACAGATCGTGCGCACCCAGATGGTTGAACATCACCACGTTGCCCGATGCAAAACGCGAACAGATCGCGGCGGGGAAATAGGGCTGATTGGTGACAGGGTTGATGTCTTTCTGCAACGCACCGAGAATGACCTTGCGGGAAACACCCGAAAAATCGGTCTGGTCGGTGTTTTCATACAACTGTCTGCCCGCGTTGGTGGTGAAGATCATGATGGTATCTTTCAGACTGATCTCCTCGTCGGAGTTACTGTCGCGGATACGGCCTGCGTCCAGGATCTGCAAAAACAAATGGATGATGCTGATGTGTGATTTTTCGATCTCATCAAACAGAAGAACGCAACGCGGATGTTCCTTGACGTAGGTGGTGAAATTGCCGCCCTTACTGCCTTTGTATACCTTGTCACTGCCTATAAACTCAATGGCGGCTTCCTTGTCGCAGTATTCACTCATATCAAAACGCTCAAAAGGCAGCTTCAACACTTCTGCCGCTTTCTCGGCAAGGAATGTCTTACCCACACCGGGAGGGCCTGCAAACAGGAACGTGGCACTCGGTTTGGTGCGCTTTTTGTCCGTCATGGATAAAAGCATGGAACGGAAATAACCTGCCGTGAACGTGCTGACGGCATTGTCCTGGCCGAATACAACTTCGGAAAGGGCATCATACACTCTCCTGACCTCTTTGGTCATTTCCTGAATTTTTGCTTTGGCACTGTTGCAGTCCGAAGCGGTCTGCGGTGCTGTGTCGGTGTCGGTTTCGCTGTCGGGTGCAAATCTCCCGCCGGCACCGCTGAGCAGATCCGAAAGCATGTCTTCCAGTGAACCGCCTGCGGTTTTTCCGTTGTCTGCCGAAGCCCCTGCTCCCGAAACGACATCTTTTTGTTTGTCCCCCATACACTTTTTGATTGCAACGGTGGGATCTGTAAGAATGGAATTGAGAACCGTCAGAGCCGTCAGTTTCGCGTTTTCATGCATGGCGGCTTTGTAGGCACCATCCACTTTTTTGGTCATATAAAGCACGTCCATGAGTGTCGTACCGGAACCGGAACCGCCGTTGACATAGGACATCAGAACGCTTTTTGCGGCCTTGAAATCTATGTTATTGTTTCGCAATGCATCGACAAGCGGCGCGAGTGCTTCATCGGATTCATGGTTGCTTTCTGTCAACAAATCAATAACAGCCACAAGAAAACGCTCCGCTGTCAGAGGCGCATTGTCGTCCGAACCGATGGCTTTTGCACGTCGGATCAATTGATTCAACAGATTTGTATTCCTTTTTTCATCCATTTTCTTTTATATCCTTTCTCTTTTGACAGAATATCAAATCAATTCTACAAAACTATCAAATCAAAGTCAAGAATTATCAGCACTGCGTTTTTATATTCGGCGTTGTTCACAAAGTGAAAACCAAAAGACCGACAATATAACTAAATATTATTTTACCGTAATAATAAGTTCACATTTACCTGTTTGTTTGCAACACTTTGTTCATATTTGTTTTGAAATAGCCACCAAAAACAAGAAAAAGACGCTTATTTTTGCTTTTATTTTTCTGTTTTGGAATATAATTATTGCAAAG
>JAFQKN010000021.1 GCA_017396895.1 Clostridia bacterium | reverse complement strand
CAAAGTCGGTCATTAAAGTCTGATATTACCGTCTAAACCCCTCTGTCACTTCGTGACATCTCCCCTTTCAGGGGCGACAAGGGGTGGATGCGGTCGGTCTGCGTGTATCTTCTATGCCGCTAAATCATAATTTATCTTTTTCCCGATCCCCCAACTTTCCGTGAAGAACCAAAAAAACAGGCCCGATGCGCAAAGCATCAGACCTGTATTGTTTATTCAGTTGCACGCTTTTATCTGAGGGCGATGGAAACGACCGTATCCTCAGTGATGTTGTCAATGTTATAGATGGCATACAGATACGAACGGTCGTTGTTCTGGTCGTAGGCTTCGATCCATTCGCTGGAATGGTTGCCGCCGGCTTCGTTGCCGGGTGTCCAGGTAACAACTACGTTGTCGGTCACGTTCTGTTTGTAGACGATGAGCGTCAGATTGTCATTTTTGCCGACCGCATACACGTTGCCCAACAGTTCATCCTGCGAAGCACCCTCCATGACCGAGTAGGAGAGAACATTGCTGTCATTCTGGATGGTGACGTTATAAGTGACGTTCATATCCTGCAGGAAGGGAAGGCTGATGCCAAGGAAGTTGAGGATCATACGCAGAATGCGCAGAATGAGATTCATGGTGTCGTTGCTTTCCTTGGTCTTGACACCGCTGACGTTGAGGTTGATGTCGGTGGTGACGTTATCAACTCTGTAAAGTCTTGCACCGGAGGCATCCGTACCGTAACTGGTCAGTGTTTCCACTTCACCCAGACCGAGCGAACCGAGGACTGCGCTCGGATCAAAGCCCAGTTCTTCCGCAAGCATATTCGAGCCTCTCGTGACGGTGATCTTGAGGTTGTTGACAACGGTATCTTTGCCCAGCACAAGGCGGAAATCAAAACTGTCACCGTAATAAACGACGGTGTAATTGGTGTTTTCAAGTGTGCGGCAACGGTATTCGCCGTCCTCACCCTTGGGGAGATAGACGAAGAAGTGGTTGCGAAGCAAAACTTCTTCATTGGCGGCATTGCGCTCAACAACGCTGATTGCAATGTCCTGATTGACAAGCACGGAATATTCGCCCTTCACGTTGGGGGTGACGTTCACGCCGTTTGCGCGCACGACAACCGTGGTCTGATTGTATTTGGGCGATGTTTTGACCTTAAACGTAACGATCGTGCCTGCGGCAACGGTCATGGCGTCGGGCATTTTTTCGATGGTATAGTAGATCGGATCCTCCGGGAAATAGTTGTCAAAAATGTCTTTTGCAAGCAGGAAACGGTCATTCTTTTCATCATAGATATAATCGTTGTTGTACAACCATTCGGGATCTGCGAGTTTGATGGGATCGTCTTCCAGAATGTAGTTGAATTCGCCGTCTTTGGACGTTGCAAACCAATAACCCTCTTTGTAATCTTCGGAAGGCTGTCTGAACGTGACGGTAAATTCGCCCGCGGTGTTTTCGGAATTGATCGGTGCGGGCATGGAAGTCTCGGTGAATTCAACGGCACCTGCGGGAACACAGGCAAATGCGACCATCAGCACGCAAAGGAAAAGACAAAACAGTTTTTTCATGGTGATACCTCCGCATATAATAAATATTTTCCTGATCCTATTATATATGAAAATCAGATGTTTGTCAACCGTCTGAAAACATCATCCAATCCGCAAGCGTCTTTATTGCAAACCGACGCTGAAGCGCAGAATCAGCCGCGCATCCGCAGGGCTTACCGTGCCGTCACGGTCAATATCCGCACATTCCTCTTGCAGAATATCGGGTTGTTCAAGGCTGACGGCGGCACGCAAGGCAAGTCTTGCATCGGCAGGATCGATCACCCCGTCCGCATTGACGTCACCGATGCACAGTTGAAAGCCGTAAAAAGAGACTTTTTGACCGACTTTGTACGAAGCCGGCGGTTGGATTTGGCTTTGTCCGTCCCATGCATCCGTAATAAAATACAATCCGTTGCCGCAACTGCGCACCACCGCGCTTGTACGGTCGTAGGTGGCATCCAGTAAAAACATTCTTTGGTTTTGGGTGTCGTTGTAATACACCTTGCAGTGGTTGCGTTTGAACGTATCCCCCAGCGGAAAACGCAGGAAGGCGGCGTCGCCTGCGGAAAATTCCGTTGCCTGCGCATCCAGAAAACGGATGTCATACAACGCAAAGGTTTTGGAGGATTGCACGGCGGTCTGCACGGAATCATACACGTCACCGCCGATGATACGGTCTGCGGTCATATAGGCATTTTCGGGAAATGCGGCACTCGCGCGGTAAAACGCACTGACTTGCGTGATGGTGTCTGCGATCACAAACGCATCACCGAAATTGACGTAGATACTGTGTTGGGCACCGTACTGTCCGTCTTTGAAACAGCGCAGATATACGTATCCCCCTTCATAAACGGGGATGCTTGTTCCTTGGTTGTCCGCCACCGTCCGCCACGCGGTATCTTTTTGCGTGCGCCATTCGTAGCCGTCAATCAGGTTTTTGTATTCCGACGGGGTTTCAAAGTGCACAACGGCATACGTGCCCGCGTCCTCGGTACGGCACCATGTGATTGCGGGCACTTGTGCCGCCGAGACGTAAAACGTAAAAAGTGAACACAGCATTGCAACGGCCGTGAAAAGAGAAATGAATTTTGCTTTCAGAATCATCAATATCACCGATTGTTTGAAAAACAGAGGGGCCGTGCAGTTCGCAACAGCCCCGTCTTTCTGATTTTTACGCATCGTATCCGTTGGGATTGTTCTTCTGCCAACGCCAACTGTCTTCGCACATTTTTTCCACACCGCGTTCGGCTTTCCAATGCAAGCGTTCGTTTGCTTTGGAAGCATCCGCATAAGAAGTGTCAATGTCGCCCGGTCTGCGTTCGGCAATCACATAAGGCAAAGGTTTGCCGCAGGCTTTTTCAAATGCGGTCACCAGTTCGAGAACGCTCACACCGTGGCCTGTGCCGAGATTGAAAATGTCAACGCCCTGCGTTTTGAGTGCGTATTCAACCGCACGCACGTGGCCGATGGCAAGGTCTGTCACGTGGATGTAGTCACGCACACCCGTTCCGTCGGGGGTGTCGTAGTCGTTGCCGTAAATGCTCAGTTTTTCGCGTTTGCCGACGGCAACCTGCGTGATATAAGGCATCAGATTGTTCGGGATGCCGTTGGGGGCTTCCCCGATCATGCCGCTTTCATGCGCACCGATGGGGTTGAAGTAACGCAGAATGCAGACGTGCCAATCCGGATCCGAAGCGCACAGGTCTTTGAGGATGCGCTCAATGTAGAGTTTGGTCGTACCGTAGGGGTTGGTGGTGTTGCCTTCGGGCATATTTTCTTTGAAAGGCACGGTGTTGCTGTCGCCGTAAACGGTTGCAGAGGAACTGAACACGATGCACTTGCATCCTGCATCGTTCATCGCCTGCAACAGCGTTACGGTGCCGCTGATGTTGTTTTCATAGTAAAGAAGCGGTTTTTCGCAACTTTCGGGAACGGCCTTTAAGCCCGCAAAATGAATGACCGCTTCGGGTTTGACTTGGGCAAATACGGCATCCAGACCTGCTTTGTCGCGGATGTCGCAGGTGTAAACGGGGAAAGTCTTTCCCGTGATTTTTTCAACGCGCTTGCAACTTTCGGGGTTGGAATTGCTGAAATTGTCAAGCACTGCAATTTCAAAACCCGCATTGAGCAGTTCCACGCAGGTGTGTGAGCCGATAAAACCGGCACCGCCGGTAATGAGAATGGACATGATGAAAAATCCTCCTGAAAACTTGTGTATGATAACTGAAAAAAAGAATTACACATCCAGATCGATCACGGTTTGTGTTGCCGCTTCGCTTGCAAGAGCATGCGTTGCCGCCGCATCGTTCGGCAGATCGTTTTGTTCGGTCACTTCTTCCGAAGTCACTTCTTCCGTAGGCAGTTCTTCCGAAGTTGCTTCTTCCGCAGTCGCTTCTTGCGTGGCCTGTTCGGAAATATCGCTCTGCGGCTGTTGTGCACGGGTTTGCAGAATGTGATCGGTCACAAAGAACGATACGGCCATGCTTGCGGCTGTTGCGAGAACGGCAATCACGGTCAGCAGCGCAATTCTGCCGCCTTTTTTCGGTTCGTCCGTTTGCACGGATTCTTCCGTATGCGGTGCGAGGTGGTGCATGATGCGTATGCGTTCAATGGCAAATTTGAACAGTTCTTCCGTGCTTCTTTGCAGGAAATTTTCAAGATCTTCACCCGTGTAGGAGCAGATCTCTTTTACGTTGGTGTCGTTGTCGTCCGTAAACGCGAGATACACGCTTTTTGCGGTGTCTGCCGTCGCTTCGGGGCCTGCAAAAAAGGCATTGGTCATTGCAACACCGTAGGGACAGCCTTCCAGTTCGCAAGCGGCAATGGAGAGGTTAGCGGCATATTCCGACGGCGGCAGAGAACCTCTGGCCTCCGCAGAGGGTGTAAAACGCAAAAGTGCACCGGATTGCGCAATGTGCTGTACGGCATTGCGGATGAATACGGACGTTTTGGTTCCCGATACGCCCATGCGTTCGTTTTGTTCATCAAGCATGGCGCACAGTTCGTTTGCATAAAACGTGCGCGAGGCGTCGGTTGGGATATCGGCACCGTAAAACGTATTCAAATAGGGAATGACCTGCTGATTGAGCAACGGGATGGTGTGTTCGCTGTCATGCGGCAGGAAGATCATGTTTTGCCTGCCTGCCGTAACCGCAAAGCCTGCATACAAGCCGTCCCCCATGCAGAAGGTCGGTTTGCCTGCGGGAACTGCGCAGTGCGCGAGCATTTCTTCGGAGCCGGATTCAAAATCTCCGATGGTCAGGCGTGTGTTTTTTGCGATTTCGGGAGCAGAACGCAGTTGCAGATGCATGGCTTTTGCCAGCAGATCTTTGATGTGTGCATAGTCGCTGATATCCGCCAACAGCAAAACCACGTCCGTGCCCTGGAATTTGCTTGTAAATTCCGGTAAAGCCTCGGCAATGGATTCATAGTAACCGATTTCTTTACCGACAGGAAGACGGCCTCTGAACATGAAACGCAATAAATCTCCGGTATGGGCGGTCGAAGCATTCCATTGCGCGCCGAAAACCAAAATCTTAAATTTCAAGTCCATACTTTTCCCTCTCACAAAATTGATGGTTCAAACGGTTGTTATCCGATACTGCCGCTGTCGCCTGCGTTTTGCGCATCGGTCGCGTCATTTTCCGCAGGCGGTGTCTGTGTGCCGCTGTCTGCGGCCGGGGGGTTATTTTCCGCCGCCGTGTTCTGTGTCGGCGTTTCTGCAGCCCCGGCGGACGGTTCTTCGGGGGTTTGTTCTGTCGGTGTTTCGGGCGCATCCGTAGGTGCAGGGGTATTTTGTGCGGCCTGCGTTGCATTTTCACCGGAGGACGGTTTTGTCGTATTCTGTGCGGCAGGGGTGGTCACCGCTGTGGTTGCGGGTTCTTCCGGTTCACCGTAATAAGCGGCGGGATAAATGCAATCGCGGTTGACGGTTGCGGATGCGGTATCCACCGTCATATCTTCACCCGGGCGCACCTGACGGGCAAACACGAGCAGTCTGCCGTTTTTGTAAATGTTCTGATAACAGGTATACAGCAACAGCAGATTGTCGCCTGCCTGTACGTCCACGTCGATGTCATACATGGAGTGCGCGCGCAGTGTTTTGACGAAAGACGAGAATGAACTTTCGGAACTGAACGAGGTGTACAGGTATTCAAATTCATAGGAAGTGGCATCCGACAGGCAGATGGCAAAGATCTTCCAATAGGTCTGGCCGTTGAAGATGGTGTTGAATTTGAGAACGGGTGCTTTCTTATAGGCATCCAGCTTCATATATTGCGTCAGGTTGTGGAATTTCAGTCCGTCATGTGTATTGTGACCGTAAATGATGGTCTGGCGGCTGAGTTTTCCGCTTTCAAAATCGTTGCGGTAATCGGCAAACGGAGTGCCGTATTTGGTGGATTCTTTCTGCGTGTTGCGATACAGGTAGTAGTCGTTGTCGTTGGCCTGCAGAACGACCGTTTCAAGGTCAAGATTGTCTATGCTCAGCCAGCCTACGACGTCCTGATTGACCGCATACAGTTTCGCCATTTCGGGATTCAATCCTTCGGGGAACTCAATGTCGGGATATGCCGCGCGGATGTCCGCCCAAAGGTCGTCCAGTTCCACCGAACTCATATTGCCGATCGAGTCGGGTTCATAAATGGCACCCAACTGCTCATCGTTGCTGATATCCGCTTGGTAGTTTCCGAAGTAGATGCCGCAGAAGATCAGACCGCCGATGAGCACCACGAATGCCAGATCCATAATCAGACAACTGATAAATTCGCGTTTGGTCTGCCCTTTGTGCGGTGTATTTCTGCGGAGAAACTCGACAAATGCATTGCCTTTCTTTTCTTCTGTTTCCTGCACGGGTGTGGTTTCTTCTTCGTTGGGAGTGTTGTAATACAAATCCGATTCTCCTTCGTAGATGGTATCGTCAAATTGTTCGGCAACGGGAGCGAATCCGTCTGCGGATTCTTCCCCCTGCGCCTCGGGTGTGATATCGTCCGTCGGTGCGGTGAACCGTTCGGCTATGATCTGTTCTGCTTCGGCTCTGCGCAACGCTTCCGCCTGTTCTTCTGCAGTCAGCGCAACTTCGACGGGTTCGGCCGTTTTTGCGACCGGATCGGTGTCAGCCGTTCGGCTTGCTTCTTCCTGTTCGACTTGCGCCTGCTGACGGCGTTGCTCGTGCAGGGCCTGTAATTCTTCATCGGTCATCATCCACGTCTGCTGTCTGCCGACGGTTTTGTCATAGTCGTCGGAAAATGCCGCAAGCGCGGATTCCTGTTCGCTGTCTGCTGTCGCACTTACTGTCGGGGTGGTTTTTCCGTCTGCGACAGCGGCGTTATTTCTTGCCGCGGAAAAACCTTCCGGAAAAAAATCCGATCTGCCGCCTTGCGGTGCTTTTGCCTTACGGCGATCCGCAAAGGCTACGTCGCTTGCCCCTGTTTCATCCTCGTCAGCCGACAGCGGATCAATGAACGCGGGATTGACGAACGGTCTGCCGCTTTCCTGTTGTTGCAGGACGGGAACGGCAGGCTGTGCGGGTTGTTGCGCAGGGGGCGCGGATTGCGGTGCAGGGGGTGTTCCGTTTGCCCAATCGGCATCGTAAACCACACGTGAACCTGCTGCCGCGGCATAGGGAGATGTTTCCGTCTGTTGCGGCTGTTCGGGCTGTTGCTGCTGTTGTGCCTGCGGATATTCACCGTAATATTCATATCCTGCGGGATATTGCGGATATGTGTATGCGGGATAAGGCGGATACGCCACGGGTTGCGGATAAACGGGATAGGGCGGGTATGCCACGGGTTGCGGATAAACGGGATACTGCGCATAAGGCTGATATGCGGGGTAGGGGGCTTGCGGTGCGGAAATGCGGTATCCGTTCACTTCGTATCTTGCCGCGGCGGCACGGTAATCTTCCGAGATCTGTTCGGGGGTGGGTTCTGCCTGTGCGGTATTCTGCGGCGCGGCCGTACGCGGTGCGGAATACGTCGGCTGTGCGACGGGTTCTTCCGTTTTCGGCTGTACGGGGATGGATGCTCCGTTGCCGGAATAACGCTGTGCAAGATCTGCACCTCCCGTACCGAGCACTTCCGCAAGAATCTCGTCAACACTGTCATCGGTGGGAGGGATATGTGTTCCTTGTTCGGACATTTCGAGGACTCCTTAATTGTTTATTCGCATGAACGTAGGTGGAATTGATGCCATATTTATTTTATAATAGCATAATAATTATTATAAAACAAGACCTTTTTAATTTTTTTGTGCCGTATTGCTGTCGGTCTGCTTTGTTTTGCGGCAAAGGCTGTGTTGTATCGTAACGGCACCGTCTTAAAATAAACATAAAATATATGCACCGAATGCGCTTTTTCGCATAGTATGAACTGCGGGAGAGGGTGGTAAATATTGCCGCCGTTCTTCCCGAGTTGATTTTTTAGGAGGCAATTATGGCCAAGTATCAATATTTCAGTGACACGGGACGGGACGATGCATTTGAACGTATGCCAACCAACGTCGTGCGTGAAAACAACGGCTGCTGTTCTGCAAGCGGTTTCCGTTGTGCCGTCGGTTGCGGTTGCTGTCCGTATCCCGTTCCGCCGGTTCCCCCCGAACCGCCTGTTCCGCCTACGGATATCGGCCCGACAGGTCCGACAGGTCCGACCGGCCCCACCGGTCCGCAAGGTCCCACCGGCGTTGCGGGTGCTGTAGGTGCTACGGGTCCCACCGGTCCGCAAGGCCCCGCAGGTCCGCAAGGCCCCATCGGTCCGCAAGGCCCCGCAGGTGCAGACGGAGCGATCGGCCCCACAGGCCCCGCAGGTGCAGACGGAGCAGTCGGTCCCACAGGCCCCGCAGGTGCAGACGGTGCAGTCGGTCCCACAGGTCCCGCAGGTGCAGACGGTGCGATCGGTCCCACGGGTCCCGCAGGTGCAGACGGTGCGGTCGGCCCCACGGGCCCCGCAGGTGCAGACGGTGCAGTCGGCCCCACAGGTCCCGCAGGTGCAGACGGTGCGGTCGGTCCCACAGGTCCCGCAGGTGCAGACGGTGCGGTCGGTCCCACAGGCCCCGCAGGTGCAGACGGTGCGGTCGGCCCCACAGGTCCCGCAGGTGCAGACGGTGCAGTCGGCCCCACGGGCCCCGCAGGTGCAGACGGTGCAGTCGGCCCCACGGGCCCCGCAGGTGCAGACGGTGTGACCCCCACCTTTACCGTCGGTACCGTGACTACGGGCGATCCCGGTACGGCGGCATCCGTCACCATTACGGGTACGGCACCCGATTACGTGCTTAACTTCGTCATTCCGCAAGGCCCGACAGGTCCTGCGGCATAAAAAAAGAGCCGCAGTGGGAACGCTCACTGCGGCCGAATGTGTATGTTTTGTTTTCACGCAGTGGGGGATTCAAAAAAGCATATTGCGGTTTGACGGGGAGAGCAGCCAATCATGGGGACGGCTTCTATGATTGACCATTCAGGAATTAAAAAGGTCAATCACATGAACTGTCCCCGTGATTGGCGGCGGTTTTTATGTAAACAGTTTTGAGTATGTCGTAAATCAGGGGACAGTTCTGCGCTTGCCGTTTGAAAAAATGTTTCGGCAATCACAGCAACCGTCCCCGTGATTGACTCCCCGACAGTCCGATAAACCCCAATGGATCCGTTTGTAATCAATCTCGCTTTCATTGAAAAACTGTTTTTCTTCAAAAGAATCATAGATCGGAGGGAAAATATGTATAAATATACAGTATTTGTCTATGCAATATGCAAAAATGAGCGTAAATTTGCCGAACGCTGGTACGAAAGTGTCAAAGAGGCGGACGGCATTGTTGTGTTGGACACAGGTTCGACCGACGGTACGGCGGAGTTCTTTGAATCCTGTGAAAAAGTGCAACTTTACCGTGAGGATATTCAGCCATGGCGGTTCGACACGGCGCGCAACCGATCCTTGGATCACGTGCCGCAGGATGCGGATATCTGCGTTTGCATTGATCTTGACGAAGTGTTGCATCCCGGTTGGCGCGAGAAGATCGAAGCGGCTTGGAAGAAGGATGTCGGACGGCTGAAGTACCGATATACCTGGAATTTCAATGCAGACGGAACGGAAAATACCGTTTTTTATATTGATAAGATCCATGCCCGTCACGGCTACCGTTGGGTGCATCCGGTGCATGAAGTTTTGCGGTGGGTGGGTTGCACCGAACCGCAGACGGTGCTTGTTGAAGGCGTGCAGGTCGATCACCATGCAGACACGCAAAAACCGCGTTCGCAATACCTGCCTTTGCTGGAACTGGCGGTGCGTGAAAAACCCGAAGACGATCGCAATGTGCATTATCTCGGTCGGGAATACCTGTTTTACCGCCGTTGGGATGATTGCATAAATATGCTCAAACGCCATCTTGCCTTACCCACGGCAACATGGGCGGATGAACGCTGTGCATCCCAAAGGTATATTGCGCAGGCCTGCCTTGCAAAAGGGGATTCGGCGCAGGCGGAGATCTGGCTTTTGCGTGCGTGTGCCGAAGCGCCTTATTTGCGTGAGCCGTGGGCGGAAACGGCACGGTTTTATTATGAAAAAGGGGATGATTTTGCCTGCGTTGCGGCGGCAAAGCGGTGTCTGTCGATCACCGAACGCACGGACACCTACATCACGCTTGCATCCGTTTGGGGCAGTCTGCCGTGGGATCTTTTGAGCCTTTCTTTGTGGCGTCTGGGCATGAAAAAGGAGGCACTCGAAGCGGTGTTGCAGGCCGAACGGGAAGCCCCGAACGATGAACGCATCCGCAAAAACCGTATTCTCATGCAGGAAAATCAGTAAGGCGGAATTTACGGCAAAATCCTCTGTTTATTACGGTGTCATTCTGTCAGATCGGAAACATTACACCGCAATGCTTTTGCAAGTTTTATGATTATATCAAATTGGGCTTTGTTTATGTCTTTGCTTTTTCGTTCATACGCACGAATCGTATGAAGAGATACGCCTGATTCATTTGCAAGTGCCTGCTGTGTAAGTCCGCATTGCTTTCTTACTGTTTGCAGTCTGCTTTCACTTCGTTTGCAATGCATATCGAGCACTTCATAACTTTTGTTGATATCCGCTTCGTGCAGGGTTTTGTAAAGTCCGAGCAATTCATGAAACGGAACAGCAGCAAGAATACTCTTAAAAGTTTTGCCCGAATACCACTGGTAATGTGTAAGCATCCATCCAACCCAATACGCATCACTTCTGTCAAAGCTTTCAACAGGTTCGGCATTTTGTGTTTTGCCTGTTGTTTTTTCCATTACCTCCATGAAGAGTTCCAAACCGCTTTTGCCTGCCGTATATTTGGGATTTCCGTGCTCGATCTGTCGGGCAACATCGGATTGAATGAATCTGTTCAAAAAGTCCGTTCCGTCCATATTGAACGCATACACGGCATCGTGAAGCATATTTCCGACGGCACGTGAGGATTTAGCCAGATATAATTGATCGTAAGCGTGCGTCATCGTTCTTCATATCCTCTCTTATGATATCCAGTATAAAAACATCGTCAATGAGTTGCTGCAGGTTTTTCTTCTGTGAAGCATACGCTTCCCGGGCCTTTTTATCTCTTTGGACTCTTTTGAAATAGTATTCCCTGTAATCGGCCGTTTCCTGCCCTGTAAATTCAATTTGCCTGAATGCGCGTTCGGAGATCAGCACGATCTGTTCCCCCAAAGTGCCGAGCTGCATAGCCCTTTCAAGATCTCTTAATGAGATCACATTGTTCACAAAATCTTCCGCAAACGAGAAATATGAATCGTCGGCACGGTAGCCGATCAAAACGTCCGCAGGCGCGGTGTCCGGTAAAAATCGGGAAAGAATAAACTCTCTTGCGCTGTTGCCGATCGGGGACGTAATATCGAACTTTCTGTTTTTAAGTAATACGGCAAGCCAATTCAGAATGTTAAACGAACCTTTTGTCAGATGCATGATCTGCAGACCGTCCGTGTGTAAACAATACTTGTTTGCGTAGCCGTCATTTTTAACCGGGCACGCCCACTCTTTTGCAAGTTCAATATTTTCTGTACAGTAAAATCCTTGTCCGTAATCGTTATACGTCTTTCCCTTGCCGAATGCAGGCATTTCAACGATCTGTTGTGAACCGTGATAAATGATGATATCGTTTTGCATAAACCGCCCTCCGACTAATACCAAGGTATTACTTTTCTTTATTATAATACCACAGTATTCGTTTGTCAATAAAAATCCATAGGGTGACAGGTATCATCCGTTCGAGCCGAAAAACTTGACATTTTGCCTTTGTTTGGTTAATATGATGGTATATTAAAAAAGGAGGTCTGCCATGAAAAAGTTTTTCATTGCGCTTGTGTTCGTGTGTCTGTTGCTTTGTTGTTCCTGTCGGCAAGACGAACAGACCGAAGTGCCGACACAGAATACGCTTGCGGACAGTTGGCAGATCCCCGCACACAACGGCATTCCCCATGCACCTGTCGGCTCAACGCTGCCCGACGGTTCACTCGTTACCTCCTACAGTGCCGACGGCGTGTGTTACTATGCCGCACGCAACCATGCAAACGGGCAGATCGCCGCAGAGTTTACCTACGACACGCTCAGCGGCACGGTCTTGTTCCGTACCGACTACGAATATGAGGGCAATGTTCTTATAAAGAAAATTTCCCGATCCGTGTCCGACAAAGCCTACGGCTATCAGACCGCAACGGGAGAAATCGTGTCGTGTGCAAAAATTGAAACGTACTACGATAAAAATGCGGAACTTCTCATTTTATATGATGATTTTTCGGGGCAGAACATTGCGCGGTATCTCAACCGTCGTGCCTTTGACGGCTCATGTGTGCAGACCGTCACCGAATACGGACGGCTTCGCTATGCACGCACCTATGCGGCAACGGGTGCCTTGCTTTTTTCCACCGAATACGGCATGAACGTCGGCATGGTGATTGATTTCGGCGGTTTCGGCAGAGCGAGTGTGGCATCTGTCGGAACGGACGGCAGTTACACCTTGCTGTTTTCAAATCGGCCGCACCGTATGTCGGACGGTACGCTGTATTGCGCAAATGATCTTTACGTGGTTGTGGACGCCCGTTTTGCGCCCGTTTCGGCCATGTATGCAAGTCGCGGTGTGCAACTGGCGCAGTACCGCTATACGGCGGCAGACCTGTACACGGATGCCGAATATTATGAAAACAATGCCTGCGTCTGTCGCATCCGCTATGCCCTCAACGGCAATTTACAGCACATCGAAAGTGCCGACGGCGGTGATTATTTCGGCTTCGGAGCCGTCACGGTAGGGCAGACCTTCGGTTTGGGCAGTGTGTGTGAAGTCAATGAGGACGATTCGTTCACGGTGGTGTATTTTGACCGCCCGTATAAACACGCGGACGGCACGTTGACCGAAAACACCACCCTGTATGCCTATTTTGACAGCGACCGCCGTCTTGCAGGCAACAAATATTACAGCGACGGCACGTTGCTTGCCGCGGCTGATTACTATTATTACGATTCGCTCGGCAAGTATGAAGTGCACCTCACCGAGGGAGACAACGATTATGTTCTGCACGCAGACGGCAGCGTGACGGCACAATGATGCATTTTTCGGAGGATCGCATTGCGGTTTTCCGAAATTTTTATTTTAAAAAAGTGATGAGAAAGATAAATTGAGGGTTGTCGGGATGTTTGCTATCGTTGCACGTCGTGCAATGGGAACCCCCCGGCGAGGGTTTCCCACGCAAAACAATACGCAATTGTTTTGCTCCCTTCCTGCGCTTTTTCAGAGGATAGGGTGTTTCGCCCATTGCGATGGGCGACAAGGGCTCTGCCCTTGACCCGCAAGCTTTTGCAAAAGCTTGACCAAAAATCTTTCAATGCTGACGAAGAAATTTACTTTGTGCAAACACTCCGCAAACCCCGATTTGCACGCTTCATTCGTACCGTCAAACATTTTTTTCATTTTTTTTTGCAACACTTCTCATTTTTCTGCACTCTTATGATTGCAAGGGAACGGGAAAGAAAGGAAACACAGTTATGGATAAAACGGAAAAGAAACGGATTCATGCCGCCGTAAAAGGCGACAGCGGTGCGTTTGCCGCGCTGTATGCCGCGTATGCCGAACAGCTCTACCGATTTGCGCTGTGCTATATGCGCAATCCTGCCGATGCGGAAGATGCCGTGCAGGATGCCGTGTTGCAGGCGTTCCGAAACGTGTCCTCTTTGCGCAACGAGGACTCTTTCAAATCGTGGCTGTTCAAAATTCTTGCCAATGTGTGCAAGAAAAAACTGATGCAAAACAAGTTTGAATATGCAGATGAAACTGTGCAGGACGATCCCGACCTTTGCAATCAAGAAAGTCCCGCTTTTGACCATGCAGACCGCATGACCGTACGCGATGCGGTGGGTTCTCTGCCGCCCGATGAGCGTCAGATCGTGCTTTTGTCCGTGGTCGCAGGCTATTCAAGCGCGGAGATCGCCGCGATGCTCAATATGAATCCCGCCACCGTACGCAGTGTCAAATCCCGTTCTCTTGCCCGTCTGAGAACGATGCTCAGTGAGGAGTGACCTAAAATGGATAACAAAGAAAATATGTATACCTATCTTAAAAACGAACTGGGTGCAGAGCCTGTGCAGTTCCCCGAAAGCCTTTCGGAAGAAAACATCAAAGCCCTGCTCGACAGCCAACCCAAACTTACCGCCGTAAAACCCAAACGCGGCCGCCGTGTTGCCGCGGTGCTGTCAGCCGCCGCCGTGTTTTGCCTGTGCGTGCTCGGTGCGTGGTCGGCGCAGAACAGAATGCCTGCCACCGAACTTGCCGATCCCGCCGCACCCTCGCAGAATGTAGGCGGTGCGCAGACGCCGACCGTTTCCGAGATCGATTTTTTGGCCGACGCGGTCGGGTATGCCGATATTCTTGCCCTTGCCAACACCTATGCCGAAAAGAATTCCTATGAATATAAAGACGTCTATTACACCTACAATTCCTCAAACGGCGGTTTGGGCAGTGTGATCGAAGAATTCTTCGGGTCTATCGGCACCAAAAACGAAGCCGACATGGTAGTGCAGGAGGATATGGCCGTTGCCGATACCACCGTGGCCGCCGCACAGAACAGTGCCGTGCCCGAGGCCGCCCCCGAATCCGTTAAAGGCTCTGCCGACGATAGCCTGAGAGACGGTGTTTCCGCAGGCGAAACAACAGGTTCAGCCGAAAAGCCCGACCACGGCAAGACCAACATCCAGGTCGAAGGTGTGGACGAAGCGGATATTCTGAAAAACGACGGTGAAAACCTGTATCTGCTCAAGGGCAACACCCTGCACGTCATCCGCGCGTATCCTGCTGAAAATATGCAGGAGATCGCCGTTGTTACCCTCAAGGATCAGTTTGACGGAGAACTTATCAATTACTATTACTCCAACGAAATGTTCCTTTACAACAACTACCTCTGCGTGGTGCTGACCTGTTGGTATGAGAACCATTCCAATGCCCGCACCATGGTGTTGGTGTATGACGTGACCGATCCCGCCAACCCCGTTTTTGTACAGCGTTACGGGCAGGACGGCAATTATCTGTCCTCTCGTATCACGGGCGGAAAACTCGTGCTCGTCACCACCCACAACGGTTTTTACACCTATGAATACACCGACAACGCACAGACGTGCATCGTGCTGGAAGATAAACTCATTCCCAAGGTGTATGTCGGTGCCCAGGACGGTGTTGCCGTTGCGGAAAACGCATTGAGTGTTGTCGATGAATCTTCTCCCACCGCGTTCACGGTTGCAAGTCTGATCAACATGGACGATCTCTCGCAACCCATTTCTTCGCAGGCGGTGCTCGGCGGCGGTACGGAAGTGTACTGCACCAACGAAAATCTGTTTGTGGCCCGTGTGGCTTACAAATCCTTTGAACCTGTTCCCGAAGACACGGCAGACGACTCCTTGCGCATTGCGGTCCTCAATCAGGCCGTGTCCCAATGCACGCAGATCTACTCGTTCACCTTTGCCGACGGCGAAATGAAAAAGAAAGCCAACGGTACCGTGCCCGGTGCACCGCTGAATCAGTTTTCCATGGATGAATACAACGGATATTTCCGCATTGCCGTGACATTCGGTGACAGCAACGGTCTGTATGTGCTCGACAGCGATCTGAACATTGTCGGTGAATGCGAACGCTACGGTGAAAATGAGATCATCCGTTCCGTGCGTTTCATGGGCGACTGGGGCTATGTGGTCACGTTTGAGCAGACCGATCCGCTGTTTGTCATCGACCTGTCCGATCCGACCAAGCCCGTTATTACGGGCGAAGTGAAACTGCCCGGCTTCTCCGCGTACCTGCATCCCATCGGAAACGGTCTGTTGCTCGGCATGGGCTACGGCGGCACCGAGGATGGCTTGGACGGTTCGGCAAAGATCTCGCTGTTTGACGTGTCCGACCCGATGAATCCCAAAGAACTCGATGCGCTCGTGCATGAAAACGCCAATCTCTCCACCGATCACAAAGCGTTCTGCACCGTCGGTGACGGCAGTTTCCTGTTGCCGATGTACAGTTTTGACACCGTGACGGATGAATACGGCTATGAGGTCTGGACGACCGATTGCGGTGCGGTGCTGCACTTTGCGGTCGAAAACGGAAAACTGGTCGTCAGAAACGAATTTTTCTGCGATGAACTGTACACCGATCCCAACCGTGCGACATATATAGGGGATGTCGCCTATGCCGTGTCGATCTATCACACCCCCAACGTGTATGCATTCGACATGAACAGCGGCGAACTGCTCGCCACCGCCGAATGCTCCGAGCCGAACGTGGAATACTACACTTCGGGCTGGAAGCATTATGAGGATACCGTACTCGAAAAGTACGAAAAAGACGACGGTGAAAAGGTGGTCGTGTACACCACACCTGCCTACAATCCGCAAGCCGGCGGCATCGTGACCGGCACCACCGCAGGCCCTGTGGAAGAACCGGAGATCACCACCGCCTCACCCGCTTATGCGCCCGTTGATTCTTCCGCCGAGATCGCACCCGAAACGGAAATTGCACTCGAATATGCCGTCAGCGATCCGACCAAGGCGGTTGAATAATTGCAAAAGAAATAAACACAGCCGTATGTGCAGACAAAATGCGCATGCGGCTGTTGTGTTGAAGGATCGAATGTATGCCGTAGGGAACGCATATCATTTATGATTGTTAAAAAAGTGTTGATAATTACATTTTGATATGATAAAATAAAAAGCAAGCATTCACTTTATGCACCGCTTGCAGAATTCTTTTATGGTGGACTTGAGATGAGTATTTTCAACGGACTTAAAATTAAAAACGGCGTTTTGCTCAAATGCAGTAAACGCAAAAAAAAAGTCACAATCCCCAAAAGGGTTCACAAAATACATCCCCAAGCATTTAAAGAATGCAAAAATCTGAAACAAGTTATCATAAAAGCTGAAATTACGGAGTTACCCGGCGGCACTTTTTCTCACTGTACAAATCTTGAATCCGTATCGCTTCCCGATACACTTGTAAAAATAGACTATTGCGTTTTTTCGTCCTGTACTTCTGTTCAAGAAATTGATTTGCCGAAAGGGATTGTTTCTATAGGGGAAAGTGCATTTTCACACTGTACTTCTCTCAGAAGAATAACGATCCCTGACAAGGTTACACAGATCAGTAAAGAGACTTTTTGCAGTTGCACGGCTCTTGAAGAGGTAAAAATGCCCGAAACTGTTGAGAAAATCGCAAAAAAAGCATTTTCCGGCTGTACTTCTCTTAAAAGTATAAAAATTCCGGAAAAAGTAACAAAAATATGCGAGGGTGTATTCAGTGAGTGTAAAAGTCTTACCGCTACAGGCTTGCATGAGAGCATTACCGATATAGGTAAATATGCGTATTCCGGCTGTACTTCTTTGAAAAGTGTAACGCTTGGGAAAAATGTCCGTAGCATATATACATCTTCTTTTGCCGGTTGCACATTACTTGACAGTCTTGCATTGAGCGATGACATCTTTGTCATAAATAATACATACAAGTTGCATCATGGATATTCTGACATACAGGAACGTGCCGGATCCGATTCTGCTCAAAAGGAGTTGATAAGAAGGATAAACGGCAGTGTCAGACTGATTATTTCTGCCACTGAACCTTCGTTTTTTATAAAAAACAAGACTCTCATTAAATATAAGGGTTCGTGCAGTTATCGTACAGTATATATTCCCTTGGGGGTTGAGCATATAGCAGAAGGTGTATTTGAGGAAAACTCACATATTTCTCATATTATTATTCCCGCAAGTGTCAGAACCATTGACAAATCCGCCTTGTGGAGATGTAGGGGACTTGAAGCGATCAGCTTTTTAGGTTGTCCCGTATGCAGCTTGAATTTCAGTTATGAAAGCAAGTTGCAAAGAGTATTTATCCCCTCCGACCGAAAGAGCTCCGACTATGATATAAAGATAGCTCCCGAAGATCTTCCGTTGCCCCGCGAAGTATACAAAGGTTTTTTGGGCTGGTATGATCCTGATTCGCGATTGAAAATATATGATGAAGGACCGGTGGTATATGATCCTGTAAAGAGAATTTATAAAAAGAAGGTCCAAGTAGAGGAAACCGTTTCTAAAGTTGTTGATATGACGTGGGATGAAAGACAGCAGTTTGAAAATGAAGTTTTTGCAGAAGTCAGTAAGAAATGGGATGGTGTCAGGGTAAAACACTCTCCCATGCTGGAATGTGAATATGCGTGGGATTTGCAAACTGCATTAGATTATGTCGATCGGCACCCCGGGACGAGAACCGAATACGAAACTGTTCGCAAATGGATTGAGGTTGAGGTGCCTGCTCCGAGAACACCGAAAATCCGCAGCGTCAGGTTTGATAATGTGCCGTTTAATACATATGGCCGATATATGAATGTCAAAGCAAAAGAGCTTAAAGACGGAGTATATGATTCGGAATCTTGTTTTATCAGAAACCTCGACTGAGTATCGTTCGCCCTTCAATAGATTCAGGTGAGCAATCGAAAAATATCAGCAATTATATTATGTCGAAAGTCAACACAGACCGAATAACAACCACGGTATGATCCGACAAAAAGAGCATACCGTGGTTGTTTTTTTGTTATTTACTGCATGGAGACGTTGCCATGTGTTCGTATCTTAATGCTCCAAACCTTCAAAAAATGCATCATAGGAGCAACCGTATAAGATCCGCAACTGCACCAGAACGCTTGCGCGAATGTTGAGTTCTCCTGCTTCGTATTTTGCATAGGTGCTTCTTCCGATGTCGCAGCCCTGCAACTGCAACTGTGCGCAGAGTTTTTCCTGCGAGAATCCTGCAGCCACGCGCAAACGCTTCAGGTTGTCGCCCATGTTCAGATCTCTTCTGATTTTCTGTTCCATTTCAGCAGTGCTCCCTCTTGTATTTTTGACCGGTATTGGTTGCAACTGCATCTATTTTGTGCTATACTCGGATAAAATATTGACCGCTATACTGGTCAATTTTGGGAGAGGTAATCATGAAGTGTACTTTTTTTGGTCACAGGGATGCCGAAAATTCGATTGCGCCTGTTCTTGAAGAAGCGATCGAAGATTTGATAATAAACAAAAATACGGATGTGTTTTATGTCGGCAATCAAGGTGGCTTTGATTCAATGGTCAAAAGAATTTTGATAAGAATGAAAAACAAGTATCCTCACATTCGTTTTTATGTGGTCTATGCATATTATCCCACCGAAAAAACAAAGGAAGATGATTCCGTAGAAACTTTTTTTCCCGAAGGTTTGGAAAAAGTCCCACCGCGTTTTGCCATTGACAAACGCAACCGGAATAAAGATAAATTATGATTTATGCGACAAAGCAGCCAATCATGGGGACGGCTTCTGTGATTGCCGAAACAGATACACAAACGGCAATCGCATGAACTGTCCCCTGATTTGCGGACTGAAAACAAATGAAAAAACTTCTCTTTTTCATTTCTAATCATTTTGCGTTTTGT
>JAFQKN010000020.1 GCA_017396895.1 Clostridia bacterium | reverse complement strand
CCGACCGCAAAATGAGCATGCACAATCGACATATTGCTCTTATAAAACATTGATATCTTATCTACATCATCATATTTCCCCTGCAAATATCCTATCATTTCAGGCGGAAACAATCTTTTAACTGCTTCAAACTGAACAATAGCGACCGGATACCCCGTTACGGGTTCATATAAGCGATTGCCCGTATCCGATATCGCATTTACCTCAACATATACCCCATCTATGAAAATCTGAATACGGCGGATCTCTGCGCTATTCTTTTTGTTTTCAAAAACAGCAACAGAAAATCTTATTATCACATATAAAACAGCCGTAATCAATATGACAGTTTTTACATCAATATCCATGTAGTATGCACCGTTTTGAGAATAAATATATCGGCTCCCCATTACGTTCTGAAGCAATAGAACAAGTCCGGCGAGAAGCGCATTTACCAAAAGAAATATAGTTGAATACCTGCAAAGAACCCGAATGCTTTTAGGCTTAAACGTAATGCATACTATGCTGATACACATTGCCGTTTTTAGCAATATCTGTAACACCGAATGAATCGGCGGTATCAATATCACAAGTGAATATACAGAGCCGAGAAGTGAACCATACAACAAGTTTGCGCCTTTTACACAGATCTTGCAAAATGAGCACATAATGAGCAACAGTAAATATGTCATAATAACATTCATAATCAACAGCACATCAATATAGATAACCGTTTTCACGTACTCACCCTAATAATAGTAATGAACAAGAATGCTTGTTCTCTGCCTAATATTATAGAGGATCAAGACAGAATTTTTTGTCGAAACAGAAACACATCAAAAAAAGAGTGCCTGCTAAAAAGCAAACACTCTTATTGAATTTCAACATCAACCGATGCTGACGTAATTCAGCGGATTGACTTTTTCTCCGTTTACACGAACCTCAAAATGAACGTGTGCGCCTGTAACATAACCGGTGGCACCGGCTTTGGCAACCACCTGACCTTGATACACTCTATCCCCTGCACTGACAAGCAATTGATTGTTATGAGCCATCAAAGTGTAAACACCGGTATCATGTGCAATCAACACGTAATAACCATAAGAAGAATGCCAAGTTGCTGTAACGACAGTACCGTCAGCGGCTGCAACGACATTCTTATTTGCAGTACCGGACCAACAACAGATATCCAATGCATAGTGATATTTCCAGATGCCTGTAGCCGGATCGGAACGGCCGCCATAGTAAGATGAAATATACGCATCAGAATACTGTGAAAGCGGATGGATATAAGTGCTTGAATAGGACGGTCTGTCTTCATCATCCTCGTCTTCTTCCGGCGGAGGCGGCGTGTGATTGGCACTAAACTCAGCGATCATCCGGTCGATGTCTCTGTCGAACTGTTCTCTTTCTTCATGATACATTTCAACAAGTTCGTCATAACCGGCCACGTCTTCGTTCAACTTGTCAATATTTGCCATTGCTTCACGATAAAGGGATTGCTGTTGAGATTGTGTGTCTTCCAATTTTACTCTTGCGGCAACAACTTCATCCTGCTGTGCTTTGACAGCAGCACTGTCATTTTCAAGCGCGACGATCACGTCTTGCTGCTCAACAGCCTTCAAACGGAAACTGTCCTCCGCTTGTGATGCGCCCTGAATGCTGTCTTGTAATGTATCAATCAATTCGTCATCATGATCTGCTATGGAGTTGATAAGTTCAAGGCGTATCAAGAAAGAATACAGAGATTCACTGTCCAGCAATGCTTCTAACTCCGTTGTTTCACCTGTCATATACATATAACGTAATCTTTCAAGCAAAAGATTATACGTATCTTCGCTTTGCTGTTGCAGATCTAAGGCCTGTTTTCTGAAAGCATACATTTCACTTTCAATTTCATCAAGAACAACTACATTCTCAGCAATCTTGTCGGAAAGTCTGCCGATCTCTTTTTCGTAAACTTCGATGCTCTCATTCAAAACATCAATTTGATCGGAAAGATTGTCCAACTGCTCAGTTAATTGTTCAGCATACGCCTGTTCGTTCTCTATATCTTTGGAAAGCGCATCAATCTCAGCTTCAGCAGCTTCAATCTTTTTGTCCAATTCCGCTTGTTTATCTCTTAATTCCTGGATTTCCGCACGTTCTTCATCAGTAAAATTTGCTTCAGAGGCAATACTCACATACTGAACTGAGCAAACGATAAGAACAAAGCTTAAGCAAAAAGCGGTCAGACGTCTGAATAATTTATTCATTTTCATCATTCAGAACGACACCTCCCTGCTCCTTGAGATACTTACCAATGCTGAATACACTGCCAAGACTTCCCGTAAAAACACTAATAACAAGGAAAATCAGGAAGATCGGTAATGCATAAGCGGCAAATCCAACAACCTGTGAATTGAATATGCTGAATACGTTCTGCAAGGCTTGTCCTGCAAGCATATACAGTCCGAAAAGCAAAAGAATACTGATTCCGGCAGAAATAACACCGAGAACAATGCCTTCCACCATAAACGGCAGACGGATAAACCAATTGGTAGCACCCACAGCTTTCATAATGCTGATTTCAAGTCTTCTGGAATGCATTGTAATGCGGATGGTGTTTGCGATAATGAACAATGCTACGAGGAAAAGCATCAAGATCACACCGAGACTGATAAATGTAACAGCATCGCTGATATTCTGCAAGCGCACTGCAAGATCCGAATTCTGACGTACATGAATAACCTGCGGTAAAGATTCGATCTGCACAACGGTATTTTCAAACAGTGACATATCCTTCACAGTGATCTTAAAACCGTCAGGCAAAAAATCAGCATCCGCCTCTGAAAGAACAGAAGCGTTGTCATTTAACTCATCAAGAACGGTTTGAAAACCTTCCTCACGGCTGACAAACGTGATTTCATCGATATTTTCGATGTTTCTTAATTCTATTTCACATGTATCAATGTAAACTTCCCTGTTAACATCCTGTGGAGCATCGTCAACAAAAACCATTATAACATTCTGTTGACCGACCTGCTCGATCGCAGACTGCACATTCAAAAAGATCATACATGCACTGCCGATCATTACAAGACAAGCAACAAGAACTGCAACGGAAGCAACAGACATCAATCTGTTTGCATGAATATTTCTGAATCCTTCGGAGATCAGATAACGAACACTACCTCTTTGTCTCATTTTACGCGACCTCCTTATTCAGAAGCAGAATCGGCCGTATTCGGCGATTCTTCCGTTATAACAGACGGACGAAGATCGGCAACGATCTCACCCTGTGCAGGCGAATCAATGGATTCTGTAAAAGCTGACATATCATCCTGCGGTGCAACTGCATCGTCCTCCTGCCCGTAAGACTGAAGGAAATCCTCAATTTCAACATTTTCCGTGGGCGCGTGATAAAAACCGCTGGGAGCCGCAAGATTTACGTCTTCGACTTCACCGATTTCCTGTGCAATTTCGGGATGCGCAGTGTCAGCAACAACACAACCACTCTTGATTGTAATGGTACGTTTATTATACTCTTTGATAAGATCATGCTCATGCGTAACCATAACGATCGTAGTTCCGTTATTGATGTTGATATGGTTTAACAAATCAACGATCTCTTTTGACATTTCGGGGTCAATATTACCTGTGGGTTCATCCGCAATAATGATCTCTGCGCGGTTAACAAGTGCTCTTGCCAAAGCAACTCTTTGCTGTTCACCGCCCGAAAGTTCATTCGGATAATTCTTAGCCTTCGCCGTCAAGCCGACAAGACTGAGTGCATAAGCAACACGGCGGGATATTTCCTTGGATTTAGCCCCTGTGCAGTATAATGCAAATGCAACGTTATCGTAAACGGTCATAGTGGGAATCAAACGGAAATCCTGAAAAACGATGCCAAGCGTTCTTCTGAAATAAGGGATCTTTCTCGGCTTGATATTCACAAGATCCACACCGTTCACAATGACAGAACCGGAACTTGGCAATTCCTCGCGCATCAGCGTCTTTAAGAAGGTGCTTTTGCCTGCACCGGATGCACCGAGAATAAATACAAACTCACCTTTTTCAATATGCAATGATACATCATTGAGTGCTTTTGTACCGTTCTTGTACATTTTGGTTACATTCTTAAATTCAATCATAAATCCTCCCGGTTTTATTCAAACCGAATCGGGACAGACACATCCCGAAAAACTTCAAATCCTGTATTCAGTTATATCTTTTGATGCTTAAACAGCACTGAATTATCAGTACTTAATAGGAGAAGTATCGATATACTTCTTAACCATTAAAGCAACTTTGAAGACAATTGCATCGTCAAATTCACGCAGATCAAGGCCGGTGAGTTTACGGATTTTCTCAAGTCTGTAAACAAGTGTATTTCTGTGAACAAACAGTTTTCTGGAAGTTTCAGAAACATTCAAATTGTTTTCAAAGAATTTTTGGATCGTGAAAAGTGTTTCGTGATCCAATGTCTCTATAGATCCTCTCTTGAACACTTCACGCAAGAACATTTCACAAAGCGTTGTAGGCAACTGGTAAATGAGGCGAGCGATACCGAGATTCTCATAACTGACGATCGTCTTCTCGGTGTCAAACACCTTACCTACCTCAAGAGACATCTGCGCTTCCTTAAAACTCTTAGCAAGATCACGGATACTGCGGATAATGGAGCCGATGCCTGCAACGATGCGGATATTCGTTTCGGCGGCAAGTGCATCTACAATAGAACGTGCAAGTTTTTCAAGATCTTTTGCGTCTGTTCCCGATGCAACTTCCTTAATGACAGCAACATCTGTTTCATTGATGTTGATAACAAAATCCTTATTCTTGTCCGGGAAAAGATTCTGTACCGTATCAAAAACAGAAGCATCGCAACTTTCAGCCAAACGAATGAGAATTACACAACGGAAAGCCTCATTATTAAAGTGCATCTCCCGTGACTTCAAATATATATCTCCGGGGAGAATATTATCTAACATTACATTTTTAATGAAATTACCGCGATCATATTTTTCATCATAAAACTGTTTAATGCTCATCAAAGAAACAACAAGAATAGATGCATACTTTTCGGAAAGCATATCAGTGCCTTCAACGAAAACTGCATATTCCGGCTGTACGGGAGAACCGAAACTTGCATAAGTAAAACCTGCGGCAGTCATACTCTGACCGACAGTAAAAACAGCTGACGGAACAACACCGCTCATTTCGCCGATTTTACCCAATTCACTGCAAGCAATGACACAACCGGTCTCGTCGATGATGCCGATCGTACGACCTACGGAATCCTTCATTTGATGAATAACACTTTGAAACAGCCTGTTCGACATACGAACACTCCTTCATAATCAGATTTTATGCAAAATCACAACATTTCATTGTCATTATACATTGTAATCATTCAAATTGCAAGCCCTTTTTGAGAATTTAGTACAATAATTTCGATAATCTTTGAGCATTTTGCATTATAAATGCCATTATTATCAAAATTATTCACAACAATTTATGGTGTTTTTTAAGCAACTTGTCCATTGTGAAAAATGACTAACCACAAGATATAGACTGATCGCATTTAAATTCATGAATCAACAAAACACACAAAAAAGAGACTGCCGAATGCACAATTTCGACAGTCTTATCAAATTCTCAAATATTAAATCAGTATTCAAGGTTCGTCAACAAGTGAAGACACTTTTCAAATTTGACGGAATACCAATGATTTTTAATATCATCCATCGTGGCTTTGATGCACTCACAGGTAAAATTGCACGCCAACGCAGCAGCATCGATCAAAGAAGCACCGTTAATATACGCACCGGTAAAAACAGACGCATAAACATCCCCCGTACCATGTATTGCAAGTGGCAGTTTTTCAGTAAAGAATTCACCGAATTCTTCGGTTTCACTGTCATAAACAACACAGCCCAAAGACGGAAGATCGTAACTGATTCCCGTCAAAACGACTTTCTTAGGCCCCAGAGCTGCAAGACGAACGAGAATATCTTCTATTTTTTCACGGTCATATCCTTCATCATATTCGTCACCAAGCAAAAATGCCGCTTCCGTTAAATTCGGAATAATAACATCAGCCTTTGAGCAAAGTTTTGCCATTTTCTGAGCAAAAGCTGCATCAAATCCTTTATAGAACTCACCGTGATCTGCCATCACAGGATCAATAACAACACAAAGATCATCCGTTTTAAAATCATCAATCATCGAAGCAACAAAATCCAACTGCTCAGCCGAGCCGAGATAGCCGGTATAAATTGCATCCAAGGACAGATTTTCCTTCTTCCAATGTTTAGTGATTTTAGGCAATTCTTCAGACAGGTCGTGAAATGTATATCCCTTGAAACCTGCCGTATGCGTTGATAACACTGCCGTCGGTACACTTGCAACCTCAATTCCCATTGCGGATAAAACCGGCAGTGCGACCGTCAATGAGCATTTACCGATACAAGAAATATCATGAACTGCTGCACATCGCTTCATTTTCATTATAATCTTTCCTCCAACCATTGCATTATATTTTTTATTGATATATACTATACACAACAACTGTTCATAAATAAATAGACAATTCTTGATAATTTTAAAAGGACAGTTTGGAGGTAAGGATGAACACAACTGATGTTAACTCAAAAAAAATAAAGTTGTATGAACAATTGTATCAATATTATAAGGAAAAGATTATCAGCGGAAGTTTCCCGCCGAATTCAAAACTGCCGTCAATCAGAAAATGTGCACAAGAATTCGGAGTCAGCAAAACTACGGTTGAAACTGCATATCTTCAATTGGCAACCGAGGGCTTTGTAAACATCAGACCGCAAAGCGGTTATTTCGTTAATCTTGTTGACTATTCTGATCTGCATAGTTTTGACAGCACTTCGATTGAAGCCGAAATTATACAAGACACTGAATGGCAATCCTCAAATGAACGCTCGTTTTTTAATTTTGGACTATGGCAAAAATACTTAAAGAGCGTTTTATGCAACAGCGAAAAGTTGATTGGTTACGGACATCCGCAAGGAGAACCGGAATTGCGAGATGCTGTATGTGAGCATCTTATCAAAAGTCGCGAAGTGTACTGCAAACCTGAAAGTGTCGTAATCGGTGCAGGCACACAAACTCTGTTACATCTGTTATACTCCTTATGCAACAGGCCGAATAATGTTGCAATTATCGGTGAACAATTCATGCAAGGAACAGCCATTCTCGAAGATCACGGAGCAAACGTTTTTCATTACGATCAATTGCCAAACGACTTAAATATCCTCAGCAAGAATCAAATTAAACTGATATACCTGTTTCCGTCTCACATGAACAACGGCTCTCCACTGCACATCGCAGACCGCGTCAGACTTCTTCACTACGCCGCGGATGAAGCTGTCACCATCGTAGAAGATGACTATGACAGTGAACTCTTAACAGGTCCGATCGCACCTTCTCTGCAAGGTCTTGACGGCGGCAGAAATGTTGTTTATCTCGGAACATTTTCAAAACTGTTATTACCGGGTATACGAATCAGTTTTATGGTCCTCCCCTCTCATCTCACTGCGGTCTACAAGGAGCGTATGCATCTTTACAATCAGACAGCGTCAAAACTTGAGCAACTCGCTTTAAGTGCTTTTATCAAAGACGGCAGACTTGAACAGCAAATCAGAAAAACAAAAAGAAGAAAAAAGTCTCAATAACTAAAAAAGAGGGTAAAAAACTTCATTATTTTTTTATTGTGTCGATTGACTTGAATGAAACAACAATGTATAATATATGCTAATAAATTATAATCATTATAGGGAGGATACCGATATGGCTTTCTATTACACTGAACCGTCTCATACTTTCAGCGAATATCTTTTGATTCCGGGTTACACAAGTGAAACCTGCATTCCTGCAAATGTTTCTCTTCGTACTCCCCTTGTTAAATTCAAAAAAGGGGAAAAATCCGCTATCTCATTGAATATCCCGATGACTTCCGCAATCATGCAATCCGTATCGAATGACACACTTGCGATTGCATTGGCAAAAGAAGGCGGAATGTCTTTCATTTACGGCTCTCAGTCTATTGAAGATGAAGCCGCAATGGTTGCTCGTGTCAAGAACTATAAAGCCGGTTTTGTTATAAGCGATTCCAACCTTACACCCGATCATACCTTGGCAGACGTCCTTTCTCTTTTTGAATTGACACATCATTCCACAGTTGCAGTAACCGACAACGGCACTGCAAACGGAAAACTTCTCGGTGTTGTCACAAGCCGCGATTACCGCGTCAGCCGCATGGCTCCCGATACCAAAGTCAGCGACTTTATGACACCTATTGAAAAACTCATCACTGCGCCTCTTGCAACTTCACTCAAAGAAGCAAATGACATCATTTGGGAACACAAACTCAATTCACTTCCCATTGTTGACGATAACGGCAACCTTGTATATTTTGTATTTCGTAAAGACTATGCAAGTCACAAGGAAAACCCCAACGAAATGTTGGATGCAAACAAGCGTTTTATGGTTGGTGCCGGTATCAACACAAAGGACTATGAAGACCGCGTTCCCGCTTTGGTGGAGGCCGGTGCGGATGTGCTTTGCATAGACTCGTCCGAGGGGTATTCCATCTGGCAGAAGCGCACGATCGATTTCATTCGTGAGAAATACGGAGATTCCGTTAAAGTCGGTGCCGGTAATGTCGTGGACGCAGATGGATTCCGTTTCCTTGCAGATGCAGGCGCAGACTTCATTAAGATCGGTATCGGCGGCGGTTCCATTTGTATCACACGTGAACAGAAGGGCATCGGCCGCGGTCAGGCTACGGCAGTTATTGAAGTGGCGGCCGCAAGAGACAAATATTTTGAAGAAACGGGCGTTTATATTCCTCTGTGCTCCGATGGCGGTATTGTTCACGATTATCACATGACACTTGCTCTTGCAATGGGTGCAGATTTCATGATGCTCGGCAGATATTTTGCGCGCTTTGACGAAAGCCCGACAAATAAGCTCATCGTCAACGGCACCTACGTCAAGGAATACTGGGGCGAAGGCTCCAACCGTGCACGCAACTGGCAACGATATGACCTCGGCGGCAAGACTGCTCTTTCTTTCGAAGAAGGCGTTGATTCGTACGTTACCTATGCAGGTTCGCTTCGTGATAACGTCGCAAAGAGCCTCTACAAGGTAAAATCCACCATGTGCAACTGCGGTGTCACCTCCATTCCAGAACTGCAACAAAATGCAAAGATCATATTGGTATCCGCTACCAGTATCGTTGAAGGCGGTTATCATGACGTAACCCTTAAAAACGCAAGCACACCCATCTGATTGAATTGATTTTTTGGAGGGAAAACGATGCTCACAGATATTGAAATAGCTCAATCCGTTACCCCTAAGCATATAACTGAAATTGCCGCAACTGCCGGCGTTGACGAAAAATACCTCGAATTATACGGTAGAAACAAAGCAAAAGTTGACCTTTCGTTACTGAAGGAATCTGACCGCAAGGATGGAAAACTGATTCTCGTAACTGCCATTACTCCCACTCCTGCAGGAGAAGGCAAAACAACAACTACAATCGGTCTTGCAGACGGACTTCGCAAGATCGGCAAGAACTGTGTTGTAGCACTTCGCGAGCCTTCACTCGGACCTGTATTCGGCATCAAAGGCGGTGCAGCAGGAGGCGGATGGGCACAGGTCATTCCTATGGAAGATATAAATCTGCATTTCACCGGTGACTTCCATGCTATCGGTGCCGCTAATAATCTTCTTGCAGCAATGCTTGATAATCACATTTATCAGGGCAATGCTCTGAACATTGATCCGAGACGTATCACATGGAAACGCTGTGTTGACATGAATGACAGACAGTTGCGATTTGTTACGGACGGTCTTGGCGGCAGAGTCAACGGTGTTCCCCGTGAAGACGGTTATGATATTACGGTTGCAAGTGAAATCATGGCAGTGCTTTGTCTGTCTTCTTCCATTGCAGACCTCAAAGAAAGACTTTCCCGCATTATTGTCGGTTATACCTATGACGATGAACCTGTTACAGCAGGTCAACTCAAAGCACAGGGGGCTATGGCTGCCTTGTTAAAAGATGCACTCAAGCCCAATCTTGTGCAGACTCTTGAAGGCACCCCTGCCTTTGTTCACGGTGGGCCGTTTGCCAATATCGCACACGGTTGCAACTCTGTTATAGCAACACGAATGGCAATGAAACTGGGAGATTATGCT
>JAFQKN010000176.1 GCA_017396895.1 Clostridia bacterium | reverse complement strand
TCTTACACAAGATTCTCATACCTTGCCGTTCTGCGGTAAAATGGATTGGATTTCCGTTACAAAAGCACTCAAAGATATCCGCTATAAAGGTGACTTCACTTTTGAAGCAGATAACTTTCTCTCCCATGTGCCTGACGGCTTTATGGAGACGGCACTGAAATACATGCACGACTGCGGAAGGTATCTTATTTCCATGATCGAGGAGTAAAATAATGAAGACGGTTTCTCTTATCATCCCTTGTTATAATGAAGCAGATGTTCTTGAACTGCTGAAAAAAGAACTCAATCGAGTTTGTGATCCGTTAAAAGAATATCAGTTTGAATTTGTTTTTGTCAACGATGGCAGTAAAGATACAACGCTTGACATTCTGAAAGATTTTGCACAGCGTGACAGCAGATGTAAATTTATTTCATTTTCGCGCAATTTCGGTAAGGAAGCGGCAATGCTCGCAGGTATGCAATATGCCGTTCATGCGGACTATGTCGGCATTATTGATGCGGATCTGCAGCATTCTCCCGATCTGATTCCTGAAATGATCGATGCCTGTGAAAAAGAAGGCTATGATGTTGCCGCCGCAAGACGCTCCGACCGTGAAGGGGAAGAAGCACTGAAAAGTGCACTTTCAAACACCTTTTACAAGGTCATCAACAAGGTCAGTGAAATTCAGATCAACGACAGTGCGCAGGATTTTCGTATCATGAAACAGAAAGTTGTTCTGTCCATTCTGTCCATGCCTGAGCGCATCCGTTTTTCAAAAGGTATTTTTACGTGGGTAGGATTCCATACAAAATGGTTCAGCCACGAAAACAGGGAACGTGCGGCCGGGGAGACCAAGTGGTCTTTGCGAAAACTTGCAAAATATGCAATTGACGGTATCCTCGGTTACACTTCATCACCGTTGAGAATTGCCCTTTGGTTGGGAGTATTGATGCTGCTTATCGGTGTCGGTGTCGGTATTTATGCGATCGTGCGTTGTTTCTCATTTGATGAATTACTCATGGAGTCTTTTGTGATGCTTTACAGCATTCTGTTTTTACTCATGGGCATTGTTCTCTCTCTGCTCGGTGTTTTGGGTGAATATCTTGCTCGCGTATATACGGAAGTAAAGGGACGTCCCGTTTATATTATTTCCGAATCCAATATCAAACAATAATTTTTTGAAAGGATAATAGTATTATGACAGTCAACAAAACTACAAAAATCGGTGATATTCTTGATTATGACAGAGGTGTAGCACCTTTCTTTCTTGAAATGGGAATGCATTGCCTCGGTTGTCCTTCGGCAAGAAGCGAAACACTTGAACAGGCTTGCGCAGTTCACGGTGTGAGTGCTGATGATCTTGTTGCACGCATCAACGCTTATTTTGCAAATAAATGAATCCCGGTAAAAGACTGACGGCGGCGGCTTCATTTGTTCGGGAGAACAAAAAAGTCGTCGATGTCGGTACGGATCATGCTTTTTTACCCGCATATCTTGTTTTGACAGGAAAAACGAAACAGTGTCTTGCTGTAGATATCGGGCAAGGGCCTCTTGATAATGCGCAAAAAACGGTCGAAAAGTTTGCACTTTCCGACCGTATTGACTTGCGCATTTCCGATGGGTTACAAAGCGTGCATCCCGATGAAGCGCAGGACATCACGATCTGCGGTATGGGCGGTACTTTGATGACGCGAATCTTGTCTTCGTGCGAATGGATACAAAAAGAAGATCTGCATCTTGTTCTTCAGCCCCAATCACACGTGTGGGAAGTACGGTCTTTTTTGCTTCGGAACGGTTTTTACATTGATCGGGAAGAGATTCTCGAAGATGCTGGTAAACTGTACATTACCATCAGTGCATATTATACGGGTGAACAAGCGGATTGCGGTTGCGGAATCTGCTATTTCGGTCAACTTCTTTCAAAAGACGATGCACTGACAAAAGAGTATGTACAAAATCAGTATCAGCATTTAAAAGTGCGACATGATGCACTGGAAAAATGCGGAATTCGGAATGAAGAAACCGAATTCCTGTATGCGTGTTTGTCTTATTATGATTTACACGCAAATTCAGTTTGAAGATTACGGTGGTGAATTTATGAAAATTTCTACTGTTTACAATTACATAGATACGATCGCTCCCTTCTGTGAGCAGATGGCATTTGATAATGCGGGGCTTCTTGTGGGAGACCGCAATTCAGAATTCAATAAGGCTTTATTGGCTTTGGATATCACACCTGCCGTTGTTGCGGAAGCGATCGAAAAGGGATGTGAACTGATTATTTCTCATCATCCCGTTATTTTCAGTCCGATAAAAAGATGTCTTTCTGACAGTGTTCCGTATTTGCTGGCAAAACACGGCTTGACCGCAATTTGTGCGCATACAAATTTTGATAAGTCAAAAGGCGGCGTTAATGATACGCTCTGTAAAGCGTTAGGAATTGATTGTAATGGCATTGAACAGGTCAATCAGGAGTACAGAGTCGGTGTCTTGCCTTGTGCTATGCCCGCGTGTGCGTTTGCAAAGCTTGTTGCCGAACGATTACACACAGTCGTCCGTTTGACCTGTCCCGAAAAAACGGTTCAAAAGGTTGCTGTTTGCGGTGGTGCCGGCAGTGATTATTACGAAGAAGCCTGTGCAAGAGGTGCTGATCTTCTCTTGACGGGTGAGGTCAAACATCATGAGTTTTTGGCGGCAGATGCACTCGGTTTTTCAATTGCCGCGGCAGGTCATTTTGAAACCGAAGTGATCGCAATGCCTGCTTTGGCTGAAAAATTGCGTGTAGTGTTCCCGCAATCCGAGTTTATTGTCAGTGAGATCGGTAATCCTGTTGCAACGGTGGTATAAAGATGGGAACAGACGGCATATTTTTGCATTTCCTCAAGCGTGAAATAGAAGACTTTGCAGTGGGCGCAAGGGTTGAAAAAATATATCAACCCGCAAAACATGAAGCCGTACTTCTTTTGCGCACAAGAACTGAACAGCGAAAACTGTTCTTTTCCGCATCGGGAAATTATCCTCGTGTACATTTTACGAATATGGCGGTTGAAAATCCCATGAAACCTCCGATGCTGTGTATGCTGATGCGCAAACACCTGTCGGGTGCTATTGTGAAAAAAGTCTCACAGGTCGGTCATGACCGCATCCTGCGTTTTGATTTTGATGCAACGAATGAGATCGGGGACCGTGTCAATCGTGCACTTATTATTGAGATCATGGCGCAATACAGCAATATTATCCTTTTGGATGAGAATGATGTTATCATTGATGCGGTTAAACGTGTTGATGAGACCAAATCGGGTGTTCGCGAAGTTTTACCGCACGTGCATTATGTGTTACCGCCGCAACAGGGGAAACTTTCTTTTGAACGCAACAGCGCTGAAGAACTGTTGCATTGTGTGCTCGACAAAAAAAGTAAACAGCTTTCTTCTGCAATTCTTGGCAGTATAGAGGGTATTTCTCCCTTAACGGCAAATGAAATTGCGTATCGCATTACGTTGGGGGATTGTGCTGTTTCCGAATTGACGGACGGTATGCAACAACGCTTGTTGCTTGAACTGGCTGAATTGCAAACGAAGATAAACGGTGACGGCGGTCTTGCTTGGTACTGTACGGATGAAAACGGACAGATTGCGGAGTATTCGTATCTGCCGCTTACGCATCATCCGAATTGCGGCAGTGCTAAGAGCGCAGACAGTTTTTCGGATTTGCTTGATTCTTACAGTTTCGGCAAGGAGCGATATTTTCGTTCAAAGGCAAAAGCCGCAGATTTGTATAAACTGGTTGAAACACTTATTGAACGAACTGCGAGAAAACTTATTTTGCAACGTGAGGAATTGGCTGCCTGTGCTGACAAGGAAACAAAGCGAATTTATGCCGAACTCATCAATGCAAACCTGTATCAATTGGAAAAAGGAGCGTTCTATTACGATCTGCCCAATTATTATGATAATTACAATACTGTGCGCATTCCCGTACAACCGCATCTGACACCGTCTGCCAACGCGCAGAGATATTATAAAGAGTATCGAAAAGCACAGACGGCTGAAAAAATGTTGACAGAACTGATCGAAAAAGGCGAAGCGCAACTTAATTATCTGAAAACGGTTGAAGATGCGCTCAGCCGGGCGCAGACCGAACGTGAACTTGCTGAAATCAGAGCAGAACTGCGTGAAGCAGGTTTTGTTAAAAAAACTGCACAGGACAGAAAGAATAACAAACCTCTGCCGCCGCTTGAATTTTCGTCTCCGAACGGATTTAAGGTGTATGTCGGAAGAAACAATTTGCAAAATGACCGGCTGTCTTTAAAAACAGCTGCTAAAAATGACTGGTGGTTTCATGCACAAAAAGCACCCGGTTCACACGTTGTGCTTTCGGTTGAAGGCAAAGAAGCACCTGTTGAAGATATGGAATATGCCGCTGCTTTGGCGGCACATTTCAGCAGTGTGCGTGAGCGCGGTTCCGTCGAAGTGGATTACACGCAGATCAGAAACTTAAAGAAGCCTCCTGCTTCCGCACCCGGGTTTGTCATTTATCATGTGCATAAGACCATGCTCATTCAACCGATCGATCCTGAAAAACAATGAAACTTGAAAAAGAATTTTATTTGTGCGACGGTCTGCAACTGAGTCGCAAGCTCATCGGAAAAGTGTTGTGCAGACAAACCGATAACGGACTCCTGCGTGCACGTATCATTGAAACGGAAGCCTATATGGGTAGCGGTGATAAAGCTGCCCATGCATCTAAAGGAAAAACAAACAGGACGTCCGTTTTGTTTGAAGAAGGCGGTAAGGCATACATTTATCTCATTTACGGAATGTACTGCTGTCTGAATATTTCTGCTAATATCGCTGAAGTTCCAGATTGTGTTCTGATACGGTCTGCGGAGCCTCTTGACGGCATTCAACAGATGTGCAAGAATCGAAACACGGAGAATCTTTTTAATTTATGTTCAGGACCGGGGAAATTGTGTCAGGCATTCTCGCTCACAAAGCACGATAATGCAACAGATCTTGACTCAGATCGTTTGTGGATAGAAGATGACGGTTTTACGGTTGATAGGATAGCTGTTTCAAAACGCATCAATATTGACTATGCACAGGAAGCGATCGACTTTCCTTGGCGATTTTATATACCGGAATCTCGGTATTTATCAGTGAAAATCAAAAAATAAATCCAAATATATTTTACAATTTTAGGAATGTGAGGAAATCTTATGGCTAAATATGCAATCGGTGTAGACTACGGTACGCTTTCAGGCAGAGCATTGCTTGTGGATGTGCAAAGCGGTGCGGAACTTTGTTCGGCAGTGTTGGATTATCCCCATGCCGTCATGGATGAAACATTGCCGTCGGGTAAGAAACTCGGCGTTGACTGGGCTTTACAGCATCCGCAGGACTATCTTGATGTGCTTTATACGACCATTCCCGCAGTGCTCAAAGAATCGGGAGTGGATGCAAAAGACGTGATCGGTATCGGTCTTGATTTTACGGCTTGCACACTGTTACCTGTAAAGAAAGACGGAACGCCTCTTTGCTTCATGCCTGAATATGCAGATGAACCCCATGCGTATGTAAAACTTTGGAAACATCATGCCGCACAGGCACAGGCCAACAAACTCAATGAAATTGCCGAACAGCGCAATGAACCGTGGCTTAAAAACTACGGCGGAAAGATTTCTTCCGAATGGGCTATCCCGAAGATCTGGCAGGTGCTGGATGAAGCACCGGAAATCTATGATGCAGCCGATACGTTTATTGAAGCGGCTGACTGGGTCACATGGCAGCTCTGCGGACAGGAAAACAGAAGTGCCTGCTGTGCAGGTTATAAAGAGATCTGGAACAAACGCACGGGATATCCGTCCAAAGATTTCTTCAAAGCGCTGGATCCCCGCCTTGAAAATGTTGCGGAGGAAAAACTCGGAAAAGAGATCAGTCCTATGGGCGGTAAGGCCGGTGTGCTGACTGCAGCAATGGCTGAAAAAACAGGTCTGTGCGAAGGTATTGCTGTTGCTGTCGGTATTATTGATGCGCATGTCTTCGTTCCTGCCGTCGGCATTGCGGAAGCAGGTAAAATGCTTGCCATTATGGGTACATCCACCTGTCATATGCTTTTGGGCAATGAAGAAAAGCAAGTGCAGGGGATGTGCGGTGTTGTTGAAGACGGCATTCTGCCCGGATTTTTCGGTTATGAAGCAGGACAGTCCTGCGTAGGTGACCATTTTGCGTGGTTTATCGACAATTGTGTTCCCGAATCATATAAAAAAGCCGCCGCAGAAGAAGGTGTGAATATTCATAAATACCTGCGCTCCAAGGCGGAAAAACTCAAAGCCGGAGAAAGCGGTCTGGTTGCAATTGATTGGTGGAACGGCAACCGTTCCTGTCTTGTTGATGTGGATCTGACAGGTATGATGCTCGGCATGACACTGCAGACCAAACCCGAGGAAATCTACAGAGCACTCATTGAAGCCACCGCATACGGCACCAGAATGATTATTGAAACATTCCGTGAATACGGTGTTCCCGTTCACGAATTTTATGCCGCAGGCGGTATTGCCAAGAAAGATCCTATGACGATGCAGATCTATGCCGATATCATCCGAATGCCCATTCGTATTGCAGGCAGTGATCAGGGCGGTGCGCTCGGTTCTGCTATCTTCGGCGCGGTGGCCGCAGGTAAAGAAAACGGCGGTTATGATGACGTTTTTGAAGCCGCAAAGAAACTCGGCAAAGTAATGGATACGGTCTATTATCCGAATGAAGAAGAAGCAAATACATACGATGCTCTGTTTGCCGAATATCGAACCTTGCATGATTATTTCGGAAGAGGAGCCAATGACGTTATGAAACGTCTGAAGAATATCAAAAAGAGAGTTGCAGGTGTATGATCTATGAAGAATAATCTGTTTTATTTTATTGTCGGTTCACAACATTTGTACGGCCCCGAAGCATTGCAGGCTGTGGATGCAGATGCAAAAGCAATGGTGGACGGATTCAATGCAGATGATTCCATTCCGTGTGAGATCGTATTTCTTCCTTGCGTGAAGACATCTGCAGAAATTGCAGATGCAATAACAAAAGCAAATAATGATGCTGATTGTGCAGGTGTTATTTGCTGGATGCATACTTTTTCTCCGTCCAAAATGTGGATCAAAGGTCTTTCCATGTTGCAGAAACCTTATTTGCATTTGAATACACAATTCAACCGCGATATTCCGTGGGGAACGATTGATATGGATTTTATGAACCTGAATCAATCCGCACACGGAGACCGTGAGCATGGTTATATTACAGCCCGTTTGAATCTTGCCCGCAAAGTGATTGCAGGCCATTGGGAAAATGCTGATTTTCGTGCCGAAATCGGTGTTTGGATGCGTGCCGCTGTCGGTTATAAAGAAAGCCGTCAATTGCGTGTTCTTCGCATTTCCGATAATATGAGAAGTGTTGCGGTCACAGACGGTGACAAGGTTGAAGCACAGTACAGACTCGGTTGGGAAATTGAACATTACGGTGTCGGTGACATCATCTCTTATGTTGAACAGGTGACAGATGAAGAGATCGATGCACAGATCGAAGAATATAAAAAGTATTATACTTTTGCCACGGATAATATGGAAGCCGTCCGTTATCAGGCGAAAGAAGAAATTGCACTGAAGCGTTTTATGGACGATTACGGATTCACTGCATTCCATACCAATTTCCAGGATTTGCAGGGACTTCGTCAGTTGCCCGGGCTTGCCGCGCAGGATCTTATGCGTCAGGGCTACGGATTCGGTGCAGAAGGCGACTGGAAGGTAGCTGCAATGACCCGTGTTATGAAAGTCATGGTTGCCGATTGCAACGGCGGTACGGCATTTATGGAAGACTATACGTATCACTTTGAACCCGGGAATGAAATGATCATGGGTGCACATATGCTCGAAGTGTGTCCGACCATTGCGCAGACAAAACCCGAAATTCAAGTGCATCCCCTCGGCATCGGTGACAGGGAAGATCCCGCCCGTCTTGTATTTAAGTCAAAACCCGGTTCGGCAATCGTTGTATCTTTGGTCGATATGGGAACACATCTTCGTATGATCGTCAATGATATTGAATGTGTTGAACAGCCTTTTGATATGCCGAATCTGCCTGTTTCCGGTGTCCTGTGGAAACCTATGCCGAATCTCAAAACATCCGCCGAAGCCTGGATTTATGCGGGTGGCGCACATCATTCCGTTTTGTCTTATGATGTTACTGCAGAAATGATGCGTGATTTTGCGGAAATGGCAGGTATTGAGTTTGTACATATCAATAAAGATACAAAAATCAGTGATTTCCGCAGGGAACTCGCTTACAATTCCGTCATTTACTCCAGAGGTTAAAATATGTTTGAAGAACTGAAAATCAGAGTTTTTGCGGCAAATATGATGCTTCCCGAATATGGCATTGCTCCTTTTACTTGGGGCAATGCTTCGGAAATTGACCGTGAGGCAGGTGTGTTTGCAATCAAACCTTCCGGTGTTGCTTATTCACAACTCAAGCCCGAACATATCGTCGTGCTGAATCTGAACGGGGAAGTGGTGGACGGTAATCTGAATCCGTCCTCTGATACCGCCACGCATCTTGAATTGTATAAAGCATTTCCGACAGTTGGCGGCATCGTGCACAGTCATTCCGAATTTGCGGTTGCTTTTGCACAGGCAGGACGTGATATTCCCGCTTACGGCACCACGCACGCTGATTTTGCGTACGGTGCGATTCCTTGTTGTCGTGCACTGACAAAAGAGGAGATCGAAGGCGAGTATGAAAAGAATACAGGACTTGTGATTGCCGAACATTTTGAAAAGCATCAACTGGATCCCGGAGCGATCGTTGCCGTGAACGTTAAATCCCACGGACCGTTTGCATGGGGAAAAAACGCAAAGGAAGCCGCCAAGAATGCCGCAACGCTTGAAATTGTTGCACGTATGGCACTGAAAACGGAGTTGCTCGGCGGCACAACACCCGTTGACAGTAATCTTTTGGACAAGCATTATTTCCGTAAGCATGGAGAAAATGCATACTACGGTCAGAAATAAGGAGAAACCATGACGCCCTTTACCCATTTGCATCTGCACACCGAATACAGTCTGTTGGACGGTGCTTGTCGCATCAAGCCCTTGATGAAACACGTCAAGGAACTGGGCATGACAAGCGTTGCCATGACAGATCACGGTGTTATGTTCGGAGCCATTGATTTTTATAAGGCGGCACATGATGCAGGCTTGCATCCGATCATCGGATGCGAGTGCTATGTTGCACCCCGAACCCGCCACGATAAGGTACACGCATACGATTCGGATCGATTCCATCTCGTTTTGCTGTGCGAAAATGAAACAGGCTATCAGAATCTTATCAAAATGGTCTCTGCGGCATGGACGGAGGGCTTTTATACTAAACCCCGAATCGACCGCGAATTGCTTGAAAAGCATCACGAGGGTCTTATTTGTCTTTCTGCCTGTCTTGCTGGTGAAGTTCTGCAAAACCTGCTGAAAGACGATTACGAAAAGGCAAAAGAAGTCTGCCTTTGGTATAATAACCTTTTCGGACAGGGAAATTATTATCTTGAACTGCAGGATCATAATTTACCCGAACAAAAGCAAACCAATCCGCTGCTCATTCGTCTTGCACGGGAAACGGGTATTCCGCTCGTTGTCACAAACGATGCTCACTATATCCGTAAAGAAGATGCCGAAATTCAGAAGATCCTCGTTTGTGTTTCAACGAAGCACACCATTGACGAGGATACGGGCATGGGATTCTCAACCGAAGAATTCTACGTGAAATCCGGTGACGAAATGGCGGCTCTGTTTCCGGAAATTCCCGAAGCGGTCGAAAATACGAACAAAATTGCCGAACGCTGTCATCTTGATTTTAAGTTCGGTGATACGAAACTTCCCATCTTCAAAGTACCGAACGATCAGGACCATTTTGAGTATTTCAAAGGACTTTGTTATGACGGCATGATCCGTTGTTACGGTGAAAATTATCCGCAGGAATATATGGACCGTTTGAATTATGAACTCGGTATCATCAATCAGATGGGATTTATTGATTACTTCCTCATCGTTTGGGACTATATCAACTATGCAAAATCGGTTGGTATTCCTGTCGGGCCGGGGCGTGGTTCGGGTGCCGGCAGTATCGCCGCGTATACCTGCGGCATTACGGATATTGATCCCATGCGTTACAGTTTGCTGTTTGAACGTTTTTTGAATCCCGAACGCGTCAGTATGCCTGACTTTGATATTGACTTCTGTTATGAACGCAGACAGGAGGTCATTGACTACGTTGTCCGCCAGTACGGCGCAGATCACGTAGCACAGATAGCGACTTTCGGTACTATGGCTGCAAAGGGTGCCGTACAGGACGTCGGACGCGTACTGGGTATGTCTTTTGCGGATGTAAATGCCGTTAAAAAAGAAATTCCCGCCGAACTGGGCATGACCATTGAAAAGGCTTTGCAGAGTTCGCAGGATCTGAAAAAAATGTATGATACGAACCCCGATGTCAAGAAACTTATTGACGTTTCCATGCAAGTGGAAGGGATGCCCCGCAATACGGGTATGCACGCGGCAGGTGTCGTGATCTGTGACCGTCCTGTTGACGATTACGTACCTTTGTTCAAATCGGGCGATTCTGTCGTGACGCAATATTATAAAGGTTGGGTTGAAAAACTCGGTCTGTTGAAGATGGACTTTCTTGGCTTGCGCACTCTGACCGTGATTGCGGATGCGGAAAAAATGATCCGTAAACGAGAACCCGATTTTGATATACGTAAAATCGATATCGATGATGCGGCTACATATAAAATGCTCGGTGAAGGCGGAACCTTTGCCGTGTTCCAATGCGAATCGGGCGGCATACGCGCTTTGATGATAAACATGCAACCGCATAACCTTGAAGACATCATTGCCGTTATTGCTTTGTACCGTCCCGGTCCTATGGACTTCATTCCCGCATACCTTGAAAACCGTGCGCACCCCGATAAGATCAAATATCACTGTCCTGAATTGCAACCGATCCTGGATGTTACCTGCGGTGTTATCGTATATCAGGAGCAGGTCATGCAGATATTCCGAGAACTGGCCGGTTATTCGTTGGGCGCCGCAGATATGGTGCGACGTGCGGTTGCAAAAAAACAGGCAGATGTGCTTGCAGAACAAAGAAAATACTTCCTGTACGGCTCAGACGGAACTGACGGCGGTTCGAAATGCGACGGCTGTTTGAAACGCGGTATTTCGGAAGATGCCGCCAATGCCATTTTCGATGATATGGCTTCGTTTGCATCGTATGCATTTAATAAGTCGCATTCAGCCGCTTATGCATTGGTTACGTTCCAAACGGCTTATCTTCGCTGTCATTATCCTGCTGAATTCATGGCATCCATGTTAACAAGTGTGCTGTCCAATACCGATAAGGTGGTTGCCTATATCGATGAGTGCTCCAATCTCGGAATTGATGTATTGCCGCCGAGTGTCAATGAATCCGGAGAAAAATTTACCGTTGTCAACGGTGCGATCCGATTTGGACTTCTCGCCATTAAAAATCTCGGTGCGGGGTTCATCAGTTTCCTCATCCAGGAGCGTGAAGCAAACGGGCCGTTCTTCAGTTATTACTCTTTCTGCAAGCGGGTATATTGCAAGGAATTCAACCGTCGATCGCTTGAAAATTTAATTAAAAGCGGAGCTTGCGACTGTTTCGGTCATAACCGCAGGCAGATGCTTTTGATGATCGATGATATCCTTGCTTCTCTTGAAAGTGATAAAAAGTCTAAAGTAGAAGGGCAGATCGGCTTCTTTGATTTGAGCGTGGATCTTGCAAAAGCGAGTGAACCTCCCGTTCCCGATGTGACGGAAATGCCCGAGCGTGAACGTTTGCAACTCGAAAAAGAGACAACTGGTATGTATATGTCGGGACATCCTATGACCGAGTATGCAAGTCTTTCCAAAAAACTTAACAGTGCAAAAACTTCTTCTCTGATGGCATCCGATCTTAATGATCCTGAAAGCCCGTATCACGACGGGGACAAGATCCGCATTCTTTGCCTTTTGTCCACTGTTCGCAAGAAGATTACAAAAAATGATACAACAATGGCTTTTCTCACCATAGAAGATACCGCAGGTTCGATCGAAGTGCTTGTGTTTCCGAAAAAATATGAACAATATGCTGACCTTTTGGTTGAAGATCATGTTGTTCTTTTGACGGGTAAACTTTCTTTACGAGATGATGAAATGCCGAAACTGCTTCTCGAGGAAGTGGCATCCGTTGACGGTATGAAAGAAGATGAAGATGCCATTCAGAATTACAAACTTCCGCCCATGGAATTCAAGCCTTTGCAACGAAGTTCTATTGACGGTTCTGATGCACCGGTACTGTCTGCCTCTATGAGCGACGATGACTTTGACGCAATTTCGGCCGCAGACCTTGCAAGCATCCCGTTGCCGGCTGATGAAGCACCGTTGCCGCCTGCACCGGTTGTTTCTGCACCGCGTCCCACTATGCGAGCCTTGCCGAAAAACGAATTGTTGAAACCGAACATTGCTGTCACGCAGAACAATTCCAAAAAGGGTATCTTTGTTCGTGTTGCATCACGAAACGGAGAAGCTGTAAAAAGAGCAAAAAGTATGTGCAGTATTTTTGACGAAGGGATGATTCCCGTTGTGTTTTTCTATGCCGACGAAAAAGTGTATGATTTTGAAAGCGGCATACGCACTGAATGGAACGATGCCCTTGCCTGCGGTCTTGCGGGTTTGCTCGGAGAAAAAAATGTCGCAGTTCGTTTGTAATTGTCATTCTTTGTTCAAAACACACAAATATAGAAAACTGCGTACTTGACAAAGTAACCTTTTAAGTATATTATATATAGAAATAAATGTAACATTTCCCACAGGAGGAATTATTTCATGAAAACAATTGCTGTTCTTACAAGCGGTGGCGACGCCCCCGGCATGAATGCTGCCATTCGTGCGGCCGTACGTACAGGTTGTGAAAACAATGTTAAAATGCTCGGCATCCGCCGTGGCTTCAAAGGCCTTATGGAAGGCGATATGTATGAAATGAATCTGCGCAGTGTTTCCGATATTATCCATCGCGGTGGCACGATGCTGTATTCTGCCCGTAGCAAAGAATTTGCAACCGAAGAAGGCATGGCAAAAGCCATCGAAGTCTGCAAGGCAAACAACATTGAAGGCATTGTTGTTATCGGTGGTGACGGTTCTTTCCGCGGTGCAAGAGATCTTTCCGTGCGCGGCATCAACTGTGTCGGTGTTCCCGGTACCATTGACAACGATATTGCCTGTTCCGATTACACGATCGGTTATGATACTTGTCTGAATACCATCATGGATATGGTAGATCGCATCCGTGATACGACTGAATCGCATGACCGTTGCTCAGTTGTTGAAGTCATGGGCAGAAGAGCCGGTTTCCTTGCTCTGAATGCTGGTATTGCTGTTGGTGCTACTTCTATTCTGATCCCTGAAATTGAGTTCAGCATTGAACGTGATATTATTGAACGTATGCGTCGTACCATGCAAACCGACAAAAAACATTTTGTCATTGTTGTTGCGGAAGGCATTACCGAAAAACTTGAAAATCAGGGTATCAACGGTGTAAACGCACTTGCAAAGTACATTGAGCATACGCTTGATGTTGAAAGCAGAGCAACTGTTCTCGGTCATGTTCAGCGCGGCGGCTCTCCCTCCGTTAAAGACCGTGTTGTCGGCAGTCAGATGGGCTCTTATGCTACACATCTGCTTCTTAACGGTGTCGGTAACCGTGTTGTTGCAATGAAAAAAGAAGATATCATTGATTATGATATTGTTGAAGCTCTGAACATGAAGAAATCAATTGATCTTGATCTTTATAACACGGCAATGGAAATCTCCATCTGATCGTTTGTTACATTTTCTTATCAAAAAAAAACCGCGATTTTCATCGCGGCTTTTTTTTTGCATTTAATCGCATTTTGCGGCAAGTTGTTGCATGAACTGCCAACTTTCTTCGGTTGCTTTGAACGGATTATTGTCAACCCAATCAATATCCTGCTCGTAAACAATGTAGGGAATGTCCAATTTCTGACAGGCTTTGTAGCAATCTTCGAGATTGACAAGTCCTTTACCCAAAGAACAGAATTTTCTTTCGCCTTCGGGTTTTATATAATCCTTAAAATGCAGAACCTTAACACGGCCTTGCATTTTTTCAAGGTATTCAGCGGGATTTACACCTGCATAATGCATCCAAGCAACATCGGGAATAAACCAGAACAGATCGGGATCAGTTTCTTCCAACAGAATATCCATGATCGTTTTGTCACCGTCAACTTTTTGGAATTCAAAATCATGATTGTGATAGCAGAACCGTTCACCGCGAGCTTGCATTTTTTTGCCGATTTTGGTGGCTGTTGCGATGAACTCACGTACGGCTTCAGCGGATTCTCTGGCTTCGCCCGGCATACTTCCGATGCCCATGCAGTCACACGCAAGCAGTTTGTGTTCATCGATCATTGCATCCAGATCGGTCTGCATTCTTTTGAAGTCCTTGTGGGTAACACATACTTCCATATCATATTTTTGAACTATGTCTGCTTGAATCTGCGGTTCGATCGGTCCGATACCGGAAATCTGAATGATGCGAACTCCCATATCATGTAATCTTTTGAGCGTCTTATCAAAATCTTCAGCATTCTGAATATGATCTCTGAGTGTATACAACTGGATGCCGAGTTTGATTTTTTCCATCTGAATTCCCTCCGTTTTATATGTCTTTCCCTTACAGTATATCATACCGAAAGATTAACGCAAGTTTTTTTTATGCTCGTTTGTAACAAAAATGTATCCTTTATTTTGTTGATTATTTTCATAAAATATCTTTGACAAAATCAACCAATGATGATAAAATGTTTTTAATATAAAAGTAAAGGAGATCTTTCTAATGAAGAAGATTATTGCCCTTGTGCTCGCGCTTTGTCTTGCGATTCCCTTCGCTATGAGCGTTGTTGCAGACGAAAATGTGTTGCAGTTTGATGAAAACGGTGAGTTTGTTATCATGCATCTTTGTGACTGTCAGGACGGTTATCCCGCAAGTGAAACCATGTTTGCGTTTATCCGCAATGTAATTGCAAAGTATGATCCCGACATTGTTATTCTCGGTGGTGACAATACGGTCGGCGAAGCTGCAACAAAGGCTCTTGCTATTGAAGAATTGGTACAGCCCTTTGTTGATACCGAAACCTATTTTGCCGTTAACTTCGGTAACCATGACGACGAACAGGGCGTTGGCCGTGAAGAATTGCTGAAACTGTATCAGCAGTACGGCGGCAAATATTGCCTTACTTATGATGCTGTTCCCGAACTTTTCGGTGTAGGCACACACAATCTGCCTGTTATCAGTTCCGACGGCAGCAAGGTAGCATTCAATATCTGGATGTTTGACTCGAACACTTATCACGAAGATGAAAACGTCAGCGGTTATGACTGCGTACATGAAGATCAGATCGAGTGGTACAAGCAGACTGCTGCTGAACTCGCTACTGCCAACGGTGGTGAGCCTGTTCCTGCAATGGCATTCCAGCACATTATTGTCGGCGAAGTATATGAAGCCATGTTCCAGACTTTCCCCGCTGAAATTGCTGTTGACGGTATTACAAAGACATTCTATGGCAAAACATATTCTTTCACTCCGCAGTATGATCGCATCACCAGTGGTGTTGTAATGGAATTCCCGTGTCCCGGTGCTGTCAATTACGGTCAGTTTGATGCTTTCCTTGAGATGGGAGATGTGATAGCCACATTCTCCGGTCACGACCACATCAATACCTTTACCATTCCTTATAAAGGTATTGACATCGTAAATACCCCCGGTGCAACATTCAATTCTTATGCTGACGGTCATTCCCGCGGATGCCGCATTCTGACGATCAACGAAAATGATCCGGAAAATTATAAGAGTGATCTTGTTACCGTAACGGATGCTATTCTTGAAGGCGACGATGATGTACTCAACAATTCTGCAGATGCATCTGTGATTGCCGCTGTATTTGATAAGTTGGTTGGTATCTTCCTTGAGATCTTCACCAAGGTTTTGGGGGCTGTTCAGGGAATCCTGTAAAAGCGTTCTGTTTATTTGATTCAAAGCATATAGTTTATTTGTGCCCTTGTGCCGTGTGCACAAGGGTTTTCTATTAAAATCAAATCCGCTGTCTGATCGGATGAACGACAGCGGATTGTTGTTTTATTTCCGGAAATATTTGATAATGCCGGTTGTGATCCCTGTAAGACCGATTGCTGTTGCAGCCAACAGGGGATATTTGTATTTTTGCATTCCGTCGGCATCCATAATATAGCGAAGGTTTGACAAAAATCCGTCACCGCACAAATCGGAATACGTGAAATGCGTTGTCTTAAAAAGAGTCGGATTTTCTTCATCCAGTTCAAATAAGCGAACGCCGCGATTGCGATCACCGTAGCAACGGAATGATGCACAAGCGGTTTGAATGAAGCGGACACCGTTCCAAGTTCCGTCAAAACAATTGGTGTGGTCATGTCCCGAGACAATAGCCAAAACACTTCCGTCAGATTTCACCGCGTCAAAGAGGCCGGTATTCTTTTCGAGAACACAAGGAGGTTCGCCAAGTGCACCGACGGCAAGTTTCGAATTCAATCTGTAGGCAGTTTCAGAATCATCGAGTCGAATACGTATACCGCCTGTTCCGTTGGGACACGGTTCCAACAGATTCATCTGTTCAGGCAAAGGAATGTGAATAAACAGCAAGCCGGGAATACCGATGCCGTTTGTGGAGCGTTTATTAGCTTCACAGCATTCCTTAAACCACTTCACGGCCTCCGGTTTTACATATTCATAGGTTCGTTTTTCTTTTTTGTCGTGCCATGCACTGTCAAACAGCCAAAGTCTGAAAATCTCCTTCGCATTATCGGATGAATAAAGCGGCAAATAACAGGTGTCAACGTCCAAATTCGGATCCGGTTGCTCCGGCATAACACAAGTGGGATAGCTTTTGAATATCTCAGCCTGTTCTTCCTTTGTAATGCTGTTGACATCATCATGGTTGCCGTAAATGAAAACAAACGGAATGCCCCTTTTTTCAAGCGGTGCAATGATGTGGTCTATAGCCTTTATCATGCGCCGTTTTTCACCCGCATCGGTCTTTATTGTATGATAGGTGCCGAATCTTGCATCACGCAAGTGATTGCCGAGAATATTGTCACCGGTAAAGACAACAAGGTCGGGCTGAATGGTGTCATATGCTTTGTCAAGCATTGCCTTCATTGTGTGGTTTGCAAAGGAGAGATCCTGCGGATCACTGACTTGCAACACTTTTAATTTTCCTTTTTTAAAACAAATTTTAGTATTCATAACATTAAAAACAGGGCGGTCAATGACCGCCCATTCCTTTTATAAAGATTGAATATCCTGTTCGTTGATTTCGCGAATACCTTTTTCTGCAAACAGTTTTTCGGCTGTAACAAGGTCATGATCGTTGATACGAAGAACCACGTACGCATCCTTTTTTGAGTTAGAGATAAAAGCATAGGTGTATTCCACAACGATGTCGGCATCTGCCAAAATACGTAAAACGCTTGCAAGACCGCCGGGTGCGTCCGGAACTGCAACTGCACAGATTTCCGTTATGTTGACTACGCAGTTCTTGTCACGCAGGGCTTTTGCTGCTTTATTCGTGTCATTGACGATCAGGCGGAGAATACCGAAATCCTGTGTTTCGGCAATTGAAAGTGCACGTAAATCAATGCTGTTATCGGCAAGAATGCCGGTGATATCTGCAAGCGCACCGGATTTATTTTCAACGAAAATAGAAAGTTGCTGAATGGCCATTGCGTTATTCCTCCTTAAATTATCAATCGTGCAGTTGTCTGTTGTCGATAACGCGTTTTGCTTTGCCTTCAAAACGAGGAATCGTGTTGGGGGCAACCAGTTTAACGTTCGCATGAATGCCAAGCAATTCACGAATTGCGGTCTGCAGTTTCTTTTCATGAGATGTCAGAACACTTGTGACATCACTGAACATTTCGGGAGACACTTCAACCTGCACTTCCAGGGTGTCACTGTTGTTTACGCGATCTACAATGAGCATATAATTGGGGGCATATCCCTGTTCAAGAAGAACGGTTTCAATCTGTGAGGGGAATACATTGACACCGCGGATGATCAACATATCATCGGTTCTGCCCAAAATCTTACTCATGCGCACAAAAGTTCTTCCGCATTTGCATTTCTCATGCGTAACGTATCCGAGATCTTTTGTTCTGTAACGAATGACAGGGAAGGCTTCTTTGTTGATGCAGGTAAATACGATCTCTCCGATCATTCCGTCTTCGACCGGTTCAAACGTGTCGGGGTTGAGTACTTCGATGATGAAGTGGTCCTCATTGACATGCATTCCGCATTGATGCTCACAGGTGAAAGACACGCCCGGGCCCATGACTTCCGTCAGACCGTAAATGTCATAAGCCTTGATCTTGAGTTTGTCTTCAATATGCTTACGCATTTCTTCTGTCCAGGGTTCTGCGCCGAAAATGCCGGCTCTGAGCGGAAGTTTGGAAGCGTCGATTCCTGCGGCTTCTACGGATTCTGCGATTGTCATTGCATAAGACGGGGTGCAACACAGCACAGTGGAGCCGAAATCTTCGAGAATTGTTACTTGTCGTTTTGTTTGACCGGATGATACGGGGATGGCAGTAGCGCCGATCTGCTGTGCGCCGTAGTGAAGACCGAAGCCGCCCGTGAACAGACCGTAACCGTATGATACGTGTACAAAATCTGTTTCATCAGCTCCTGCAGCAACAAGCGCACGAGCACAGATCTCTCCCCATGAATGAACGTCCTTTTCCGTGTAACCGACAACAACTTGCTTGCCTGTGGTGCCGCTTGATGCGTGCAATTCAACAACCTGATCCATCGGAACGGCGAACATTCCGTAAGGGTAGGTGTCACGCAGATCCTGTTTGGTTGTAAAGGGAAGTTTAGTGATATCGGCTATGCTTTGAATGTCTTCAGGTTTTACTCCTGCCGCATCCATTCGTTCGCGATACATCGGAACCTTTTCGTATACTCTTTTTACGGTTGCAACTAATCGCTCACTTTGGATTTTAGATAATTCTTCCCGTGATGCGGTTTCAATTTCTTCCTGCCAATATTGTTTTTTCATAGAATACCATCCTTTTTTATCCAAATGCGTTATGCATTATACCCCAATGCAAACGCTTTTTTGTTCAATTCAACAAACTTAGGTGCAACGAGTTTTTCAATCTGGTTAATCCATTTTTCATACTCAATATGGAAATACTTTGCAAGACGCCCCATAAGAACAATGTTGACAGCCTTTGAAGATCCTGCTTGCTCTGCAAGAGAAAGGGCATCCAGTTCATCAACAAATGCGCCGGACTCTTTGAGTTCATTCAGAACGTCATGCGGATATTGCGCGACACCTGTAATAACGGGCATCGGATCAATTTCCTGCGTATTGACGATGATCTTTCCGTCTTTTTTCAGGCACTTTGCCCAACGGGCGGCTTCGATCTTTTCAAATGAAATGATGAAATCGGCTTCGCCGTCTTCAACAATGGGAGATGCGACCTTATCTCCGAAACGTACGTATGTCACGACGGAACCGCCGCGCTGACTCATGCCGTGTACTTCGGACACCTTAACGTCATACCCTTCATCTACAAGCAGATTGCCGAGGACGCGGCTTGCAAGCAAGGAACCTTGGCCGCCGACACCGACGATCATAATGCTGGTTGTGTTCATGTTCAGTTCCTCCTTATTCAATTGCACCAAAGGCGCAAAGTTGTTCGCAGACACCGCATCCGACGCAAAGGGTTGCATCTATGTGTGCCTTTCCGTTGACCATGCTGATTGCAGGACAGCCGATCTTCATGCATTTTTTGCAGGAACGGCATTTATCGGTATCAATTTTTACGGGCGGTTTTGCTTTAACGGATTTCAGTAAGACACAGGGACGGCGGGAGATAATGACAGAAGGTTCATTCTTCTCAAGTTCCTCTTTGATTGCATTGTCACAAGCTGTGAGATCATAAGGATCCACAACGCGAACTCTCTGAATGCCGACCGCGCGGCAAAGGGATTCAAGGTCAATTTTTGCTGCAGGATCCCCCTTGATGTTATAACCGGTGGTTGGATTCTGCTGATGTCCCGTCATGCCCGTAATTGAGTTATCAAGAATGATAACAAGAGAATTTGAATTATTATAAGCAATATTTACAAGACCTGTAATACCGGAATGCATAAATGTGGAATCACCGATCACGGCACACGTTTTCATGCTGTCGTTGCCGAGTGCTTTGTTGAATCCATGCAGACCCGATACGGATGCACCCATGCAGAGAACGGCATCCAATGCATCCAACGGTTTTTGTGCTCCGAGTGTATAACAGCCGATGTCGCCCATAACCGTGACTTTGTTTTTTGCAAGCGTGTAAAACAGTCCTCTGTGCGGACAGCCGGCACACATTACGGGAGGACGGACGGGAATTGCGGTCTGTGTATCGAAACACTCTTTGTCTGCAAGGCCGAATACCTTTGCTATACTCTTCTGGGAGTATTCACCGAGCGGTGTAAACAGATCTTTGCCTTCGCATACAAGGCCGAGATTTTTGCAATGTGTTTCAATGATGCCGTCGAGTTCTTCGATCACAACAAGACGTTTGACCTGCGAAGCAAAGTTGCGAATAAGATCAACAGGCAGGGGATTGACAAGACCGAGTTTCAAAATGCTTACGCTGTCACCGAAAACTTCTTTGACATATTGATAGCAAGTGCCCGATGTGATGATTCCTATATCCGTTCCACCCATCTCAGTGCGGTTGAATGCGCTCGTTTCGGCAAAAACGGTAAGAGCGTTTGTGCGTTCTTCCACAACGGGATGACGATGTTTTGCGTTGGCAGGCATCATGATATTTTTTGCGCCGTTTTTTACATAAGTCTGTCTGTCTCTGTTCTCACGTTCTCCGATTGTAACAATGCTTTGAGAATGAGCAATACGGGTGCACATTCTTAAAATGACAGGTGTGTCAAATTGCTCACTCAGTTCAAACGCGGCTTTGGCAAATTCATAACTTTCCGTGGAATCGGACGGCTCAAGCATAGGAACTTTGGACGCAATAGCGTAGTGACGCGAATCCTGTTCGTTTTGCGAAGAGTGCATTCCCGGATCGTCAGCAACACAGATCAGTAGACCTGCGTTTACACCCGTATATGACAGCGTAAAAAGCGGATCTGCTGCTACGTTCAATCCGACGTGTTTCATTGCACAGGCAGAACGCACACCTGCAAGCGACGCGCCGAAAGCGGTTTCCATTGCAACCTTTTCGTTGGGAGCCCATTCACAGTGCATTTCATCGTATTTTGCCGCAAATTCAGTGATTTCCGTGGAAGGGGTACCGGGGTAACTGGAAACAACCTTTACGCCTGCTTCATAAATGCCTCTGGCAACGGCTTCGTTACCGATCATAAGTTTTTTCATAATTCATTCCTCATAAAAGAATATTTTAACTCAATAAATTATAGTTTTTTTATCGAAGTTTGTCAAGATTGAAACGAGGGGCAGCATAAACAGAAAATGACCTTAGGGTGACAGGTATAATCCGAACCCGCCCGAAAACGGTTCTTTTTAAGTCTTTTCGGCGTTTCACCCTTGAAAGGCGACAGCC
>JAFQKN010000175.1 GCA_017396895.1 Clostridia bacterium | reverse complement strand
TCCGCATTTTCCATGACCATTTCAAAGTCACTGCTGTCAAGCACGCTTTCAAAGGACGAACGGTGACAGGTCGGGATTTTTTTGCCTGTTGCAGGATCGTCCACATATTCAATACCGAAATTGCACAGAAACAGCCCCCAATACGCTTCGGCTTCTTCGGGGAATTCCGTTACGATACTCTCATACACTCCTGCAGCCTTGTCAAAATCACAAGCCGCACGCAGTTTGTTGGCTCTTGCAAAAAGACTTATTTTCTTTTCGTTATCTGCGGTTGGTACAGTTTGCTTCGTACCGCAATATTCACATTCGACAACCGTACTTTCGGGAACGATCTCAAGATCGCCGCCGCACATTTTGCATTTCAACAGAATCATAATAAAGCAATCTCCTTTTACTTCTTATGTGTTATCGGAAATCTCAAGATTTTCAATGGAAAATGCAAGGCATTTCTGAATAATTTCATTGCGGGTGCGACCTGTCTTTGCTGCAATGGAATCGATTTCGTCGATCATGTCAACGGGCAGACGCACCGATACAACGGACGAATCACCGCGGAATCTTTTGGCGGAGATAATCAGATTTTTATGTGCCATATTTAACACCTCATTAAAATAATATGTCAATGAATACAATACCACATTTGTAATACATTTGTCAATATCTGTCGAATCCTTTTTTATTATATTTGTATTTTTCATTATAAAACCACAGTTCAGAACCCCTGTGCAAAACAAAAAAATGCTTTACAGGATGAATTTCCTGCAAAGCAAAAAAACAGCACCCCTTTTTGGGATGCTGCGTTTGGTGACCCGGACGAGAATCGAACTCGTGTTACCGCCGTGAAAGGGCGGTGTCTTAACCGCTTGACCACCGGGCCGAATATGAAGGCAGCGTCGCTTGTTTGCTGCTGCCTTATTTGGTAGCGGCAGTGGGATTTGAACCTACGACACCACGGGTATGAACCGTGTGCTCTAGCCAACTGAGCTATGCCGCCATGTGTGTGTTGCTCACTCGCAACGGTGCTTATTATAGCGGATACGATCCGTTTTGTCAATACCTTTTTTCAAATTTTTTCAACTTTTTTCAAAAAACTATCCACTGCGGTGCGAGAGGCTTTTGCATCTGATAAAATCTGATCTCTTAAAGCGTCCATATTATCAAATTTCACCTCATCACGCAGGTGTTTGAGCAACGAAACCGACACGTTTTGCCCATACAGATCACCCGAAAAATCCATGATCCACGTTTCACTGCGCGCACTGCTGCCGTTGAACGTCGGACGCATACCGATATTGGTCACGGCAGGCAGACAAACGCCGTCCAGTTCGACAAAAGACGCATACACACCGTATTTGGGTACAATAAAACCGTCGGGAAAATACTGATTGATGGTCGGTGTTCCCATCAGCCTTCCGCGCTGATCGCCGCCTACGACTTCAAAATCATAAGAAAACGGACGGCCGAGCATGGCATTGGCGTGTTCAACACATCCCTTTTTCAGACAGGCACGGATGCGCGTTGCACTGATGGGTTCATTTTCATACAGGACAGCGGGCGAAACACTGCATTGCAGGCCGTTTTGATCTGCCAGCAGTTGCAGATCCTGTGCCGATGCGCCTGCATTTTTACCGAAACGGTAATTGAATCCGCAGGCGACAAAAGCGGCATGCAGTTGACCGATGAGCACTTTTGTCACAAATTCTTCCGCCGACAGATCGCAAATATCCGTAAAATTGAGCACGATCTCGCAAATGCCGTATGTATTGAGAATTTTTTTACGCACAGAATCATTCACCAAACGGTCGGGGGCTTTTCCGTGCAAAACAAATGCGGGATGCGGCGAAAAACGGACGAGCACAGGCGTAAGACCGTTTTCTTTTTGTTTTGCAATGTCAAGAAGAACCTGCCGATGTCCTTCATGCAGGCCGTCAAAATTGCCCAGCGCAAGGGCTGTTGTGTTGTTGCCGAATGAATCAGTCATGTGCATAAACCTTTTTTACCGATAATAATTCTCTGTCCTCGCTCAATTCACCCAAGCCGAGGAACGCACCGTCTGCACCGTAAACACGGTACAGTCCGTCTTTTTCAATTCCTTTTACACGGGAAGCAAACAGTTCACCGCCGTTGCAGAAGCGAACGCTTTGTGCGGCTGTTACATAAGCGCAGGGATAGGCCGAAAGTGCCGCATCCACCGCGATCACTGCATTTTCCGAGTCTGCACGCAGTTCATCCAACGTGCGCGCCTGCGCAATGGAAAAACCGTTTGACAAAGTGCGTTGTAATGCGGTCATCACCGCACCGCTTCCCTGTTTTTGTCCGATATCCGCAATCAGCGAACGGATATACGTCCCCTTGGAACAGGCAACGGATATTTCAAATTCATCACCGTAAACAGCCGTCAGTTCACAGGAAAAAATACGGATCGTGCGCGTTTGGCGTTCCACTTCAATGCCCTGCCGCGCCAGTTCATACAACCGTACGCCGTTTTGTGAGAGTGCGGAATACATGGGCGGCATCTGTTGCTGTTGACCGACAAAAGACGGCAACATCGCACGCACTTCGTCTTGTGTCACGCAAACATCGGTCTGCGAAAGAATTTTGCCCGTGCGATCCAGTGTATCCGTGGTGGTGCCGAAACGAAAACGCGCAACATACGCCTTTTCGGAGTCGGGCAAAAAGTCAATAAATCGTGTGGCTTTGCCCAAGGCAACGGGCAACACACCGACCGCCATGGGATCCAGCGTGCCGGTGTGTCCTGTTTTCTTTTCACTGTATATTTTGCGCAGACGGCCTGCGGCAAAGGAGGAGGACATTCCTTCTTCCTTATTGAGAACGACAAAACCGTTCATAATTCTAACCCTTTTTTCTTCAAAGCAGATTTTCCGCTTTTAATGCAACTTCAATTTCTTTTAACAGATCGGACGTGGCTTTGCGTACCGTTCCGTACAAGTCACAGCCTGCCGCCAATTTATGCCCTCCGCCGCCGAACACTTTTGCAACGGCAGAAGCATCGATCGGTTCATTGGTGCGCATGGAAACACGGCACAGGCCGTTTTCCTTTTCTTTGATCGTGACACCGACATAAACGCCTTCCACCTGACGGGGCAATGCGGCGATCATGTGGGTATCGCTTTCATCCAATCCGGTTTTTTCAAACATTTCCCTCGTCAGCACCATAACGGCACATTTACCGTCAAAATACATACGCATGGAACTGAGTGCCAACGATTCAAACTGAATATATGCCTTGGATTTCGTTTCAAAAATGCGGCGGTTGATCTCACCGTTGTCAATACCGATCTCCACCAAAGCGGCCGCCGTACGCAAACAGGCGGCATTGGTGTTGCTGTAGCGAAAACAGCCCGTATCTGTGGAAAGACCGAGATACAACTGCTCAGCGGCTTTCACATCCGGTTGCACACCGAAAGCTTGGTACAACTGATACACCAGTTGTGCCGCCGCCGCGGCATCCGCATCCAGAAACGTCTCTTTTGCAAAAAGCGTGTTGGAGCCGTGATGGTCGATATTCAGATCCACCTTGTCGGCATAATCCGCATACAGCGCATCTCCGAGAAGCGTCGCCTCCGCAAGATCCACGCTGACAACGTATTGTTCTTCAAACGCTTCGCCCGCACTTTCTGCGGCAAACTGCAGGCTGTCCGACACTTTTCCGACCAAGCGGAACGTAACATTCTTGCCGAGTTTTCGCAACAATCGGCACAGACTCCACGTACTGCCTGCGGCATCCCCGTCGGGATTGCGGTGTGTGAGAATGAGAACATCATCCATTTCACGCAAGCGCGCAACGGCTGTTTGCAGATCAATCTTCATCATCTTCATCCTTTTTTGACACCGCATCCAGTTTGCGGAACATCTCGATCCCCTTTTCCACGGAATCGTCCGCAATGAACTTCAGATCGGGAGATTTGCGCAAATGCAAACGGGCGGATAATTCGGTGCGGATATATCCCTTTGCACTCGTATTGAGTGCTTTGACGGCATTTTGCGCACCTTCAATGCCGCCCAGAGAACTGATATAGACCTTGCCGAACGAAAGATCGTGTGCAATTTCGACACGGACGACCGTGAGCATGGTTTGCGTCACACGCGGATCTTTGAGTTCCCGCAGGATCGCCGTGATCTCACGGCGGATATCCTCTGCGGTGCGGTCTGCTTTATAACTCATACTTTATAATTCCTTTCGGGATTGATCGATCAATCGCGGTATTCTTCCACAACGTAGGCTTCCAGAATATCGCCTTCGTGGATGTCATTGAACTTCGCAAGTCCGATACCGCATTCGTAACCGGACTGGACTTCTTTGGCATCGTCTTTTTCTCTCTTGAGAGAAGCAATGTCGTCTTCAGCGATCACGATACCGTCGCGCACAACGCGGACTTTGCAGTTACGGGTAACTTTACCGCTTTGCACGTAAGAACCTGCGATGGTACCGACGGAAGAAAGTTTGAATACGCGTCTGACAGAGATTCTGCCGAGTTCGACGTCTCTGAATTTGGGCGCAAGCATACCCTTCATAGCCGCTTCCACATCTTCGATGCAATCGTAAATGACGCGGTACATACGCATTTCAACGTGGTCGCGTTCCGCATGGGCAACCGCCGTGGGATCGGGACGGACGTGGAAACCGACAATAATTGCATTGGATGCGGCGGCAAGCATAACGTCGGATTCAACGATGGCACCGACACCGCCGTGAATGACACAGACACGAACTTCGTCATTGGACAGTTTTTCGAGATTCTGCTTGATGGCTTCCACAGAGCCCTGTACGTCTGCCTTGACAACGATGTTCAGATCTTTCTTTTCACCGTCTGCAATGGTGGAGAACAAGGTATCCAAAGTCACGCGCTGAACGGAACTGAACTGCGCTTCTTTGATCTTCTGCTTTCTTTCTTCAACCAGTTCACGAGCCAGTCTTTCATCGGAAACGGCATCGAACTGATCGCCTGCCTGCGGCGTTTCTGCAAGTCCCATGACTTCAACGGGAACGGACGGGCCTGCCTGTTTGACTTTTCTTCCCTTGTCGTCGGTCATCACACGCACGCGGCCGACAGCGGTACCTGCAACGATGATATCACCGTTTTTCAGCGTACCGTTCTGCACAAGCAAGGTCGCGATCGGGCCTTTGCCCTTGTCAAGTCTGGCTTCGATAACAACACCCTTGGCGGCACGGTTGGGATTGGCTTTGAGTTCACGCATTTCGGCAATCAGCAGGATCGATTCAAGCAGATTGTCGATACCCATGCCCGTTTTTGCGGAAACGGGAACGCAGATGGTATCACCGCCCCATTCTTCGGGAACGAGAGAATATTCGGTCAACTGCTGTTTGATGCGGTCGGGATTGGCTTCGGGTTTATCCATCTTGTTGATGGCAACAATAATGCTGACCTCTGCGGCCTTTGCATGGTTGATCGCTTCAATGGTCTGGGGCATGATACCGTCGTCTGCGGCAACAACAAGAACGGCAATATCGGTTGCCATGGCACCTCTTGCACGCATGGCGGTGAACGCGGCGTGACCGGGGGTGTCAAGGAAGGTAATGTCATTTCCGTCGCTGGAAACACGGTATGCACCGATGTGCTGTGTGATACCGCCGGATTCGGTGGACGTTACGGCCGTATTGCGGATGGCGTCGAGAATACTGGTCTTACCGTGGTCAACGTGGCCCATAACGCAGACAACGGGACTTCTGGTTTCAAGGTTTTCATCTTCGTCTTCGCTGGCATCGATGATTCTGTCTTCAATGGTAACGACGACTTCTTTTTCGACCTTTGCGCCCAGTTCACTCGCAACGATGGATGCGGTGTCAAAATCAATATTCTCATTGATGCCTGCCATTATACCGTAGGAAAACAGTTTTTTAATGACTTCTGCGGCGGTCATTTTCAGTTTTGCGGCAAGTTCACCGACCGTGATCTCCTCACCGATGGTAATGGTAAGCGAACGCTTTGCACGTTCTTCGGCAATTCTCTTCAGACGTTCGGCTTCCGTCTCACGGTGATGCGAACGTGTGCCCTGCTTGCGGTTATACTGCTGGGACTTCTGTTTGATCTTCTGCTTGCGGGATTCGGAATCACGCTGTGCGGCACTGCCGGGTGCAATGGTCTCATAATGTTCGTTGTATTTATCCAGTTCCACTTCATTGGAACGGGTATTGACGGTTTTGCGTTCGCCCTTGGTTCTTGCCTGCATGGGGGCATCGCTCTTTTTGCCTTCTTTTTTCTTAAAAGGCTGACCTGCAGACGGTGCGGCAGGACGGTCCTGCTGTTTTGCAGGCTGCTGTGCGGGCGCATCTGCTTTTTTCGGCGCATTTGCCTTTGCGGGCGCAGTCTTGGCAGGTTCTTCGCTGCCTTTCGGTTCTTCTGCCTGTGCGGGAGCTTCTTCCTTCTTCACGGGTTCTTCAACCGGCTTTTTCATTGCAAAATAAGCGTCGAACGATTCGACGGCGTGCTTTTGCGTAAAATAATCAAATAAAATATCCAATTCCCATTCTTCAAGTGCGGTCTGGGATTTTCTGACCTTATCGGAATGCGGTGCAAGAAGTTCAATAATAACATTGCTCTTTACATTGAAATCCTTGGCTGCTTCATGTACTTTATATTTTACCATTAAGTTGCCTCCTCTTCAAACTGCTGTAATACGGCCTTGGCAAATCCTTCATCGAGAATTGCGATCACGCAAACTTTTTTTCCGATTGCAAATGACAATTCCTGCGATGTGATCGGCATGGATAGGATCGGCACCGTACCGTCTGCCGCTTTCAACTCGCGTTCATGACGGACGGATGCATCATTTGTCAGCAGACAAATTTTTGCTTTTTTTCCGCGCACGGCCTGCATCACGGCATCGTGTCCGAGTGCCATTTTACCTGCACGGCGGCAAAGACCGAAATAAGAAAGTGTTTTTTCCGTCATTTACCGATCTCCGTTTCCAATCGATCGTATATTTCTTCGGGAATACTGCACTCGAATGCTTTTTCGAGCCGTCTGCCCTTTCTTGCTTTTTGCAGGCACCCGGCATCGGGACAGATATAAGCACCTCTGCCGTTGCATTTTCCCGTTGCATCCGTAAGAATTTCACCCTCGGGTGTTCTTACGATGCGGATCAATTCTCTTTTCGGTTTCATTTCATTGCAACCGGTACATTTTCTCAAAGGGATCTTTTTTTGATGCGGCAAGAAATCCACCCCTTTTACAGTTGGATCATCGGCTGATATTCACCGAAGTATGCTTTGATATCGATCTTCCAACCTGTCAGTTTCACGGCAAGGCGGGCATTCTGGCCTTTGTTGCCGATGGCAAGGGAAAGTTGGTTTTCGGGAACGATGACCTGACAGGTCTTGTTTTCCGCGTCGATGACTTCCACTGCGATCACCTCTGCGGGAGCGAGTGCGGCACCGACGTATTCTTTGGGATCTTCGCTGTAGCGGACGATATCGATCTTCTCTCCGCCCAATCCCTGAATGATCGCATTGACACGGGCACCGCGCTGACCGATGCACGCACCGACGGGATCCACGTTTGCGTCTTTGCTGTAAACAGCCATTTTGGTTCTGGAACCGGCCTCACGGGAAATGGATCTGATTTCGACAATGCCTTCCTCAATTTCGGGCACTTCGGCTTCAAACATACGTTTGACGAAATCGGCATGTGTACGGGAAATGAGGATCTTCGGGCCTTTTTCCGTGTCCTTTACGTCTACGATATAAATTTTTACAAACTGACCGACCGTGAATGTTTCACCGGGGATCTGTTCTTTCTTGGGAAGCATCACTTCGCCTTTTTCGAGCGCAAGCGTCAGATCGCCTGTTTTGGGATCGATATTGGTTACTTTTGCAGTCACGATATCCTGTTTGCTGCCCTGTACCTTTTCAAGCACCTGTGCGTGTTCAATTTCACGGATACCCTGACGAATAACGTGTTTGACGGTCTGTGCGGCAATTCTGCCGAGATTGCTCACCTGCATGGGAATGCGGATCACGTCACCGAGTTTTGCATCCACTCTGTGTGCAAATGCTTCTTCAAGTGTCATTTCCAGACCGGGATCTTCCACTTCTTCGACAACCGTTTTCTGCATATAGATATTGATCTGATCCGTATCGTAATCGTATTCGCAGAAGATGCCGTCTTTCACACCGAACTCACGTCTTGCGGCAACAACGATCGCATTGCAAACCTTTTCCATCAACGCATCTGCGGAAATCCCTTTTTCCTTCACAAGTGCGTTGATAACGTCAATAAATCTTTCTTTCTTTTCCTTCGCCATTTTGATCGGTCAGTCCTTTCTGTATTGAATCAATTTATTATTTATTTAATCATTAAATCCGCCGAAGTCATCCAGTTTGACTTGGGTGTATTCTTTTTTGTCGTATGTCTTTTGTGTTCCGTCTTCAAACGCAAGCGTCAACACACCTTTATCGTATGCCTTGAGAACACCTTTGCGCAGTTTGGTTCCGCTTTCATCCGCCTTGGGAAGTTTTACCATGATATCCGAGCCGATGAACATTTCAAAATGGAAATCACGAACCAGTTCGCGCTCAATGCCTGCCGAGCAGATCTGCAGATTGTAACTCTGCTCAATGGGATCGGCTTCATCCAATGGAGCATCCAGTGCATCATTCATTGCCACGCAATCGTCGATCCCCACACCGCCTTCTTTGTCGATGATGATGCGCAGATACCGGTTTGCACCTTCTTTTACAAAACGGACATCCCAAAGCAAAAGCCCGAGTTCTTCTGCCAAGGGTTGCGCAATCGCCCAGACAATGTCAACGGTATTTCCTTTTTTTCTTTCAGCCAAAGCGGCCACCTCCGATTATTTTTCCCAATCAACAAAAATGAGCGGGTCGCCCCACTCAATGTCAATACCTTATTACATATAACACTATAACACGCAAAAAAGAAAAAGTCAAGCATTGTTTTCGGATTTTTATCGGCATTTATGCAAATAATTACCGAAATCACAGGCACAAAATCTTGCAAACAGAAAAAAAGCATGGTAATATGAGAGAAAAACAACGAAGGGAGTTCTCCGAATGATCCATACATATAAACCGAAAGGAACTTGCTCAAGGCTGTTTGAAATCGAAACCGACGCCGATCTTACCATTCTCAATATCCGCATCATCGGCGGTTGCGACGGCAACTTAAAAGGCATTTCTGCCCTGCTCAAAGGCATGAAATGTCAGGATGCCGTTTCGCGTCTGGCGGGCATCCGCTGTGGGTTCAAAACCACGTCCTGCCCCGATCAGATCAGCATTGCACTGCAACAGATCATAGACAAAAAAGCGGAGGCATAAAAATGAAAACGATCGGCATTGTGATTGCAGACGAATACGAATATCTTCCCTTTCAGCTCATTGCAGGTGCAATTGCACCCTTGACCGAAAGCACCGAAAGAAGCCGTCCGAGCACGGAACTGATGATCGGCAACACGCGCATTGTCGCCGTATCCTGCGGCATCGGAAAAGTCGCCGCCGCAACCGCCGCCGCATTTCTGATCGCGGACAAAAAAGCGGATTATATTTTCAACATCGGGCTTTCCGGCGCGGTTTCGGGCCTGCAGGAAGGTGAGATCGCACTCGGCAGTTCATTTGTGGAATGCGACTTTGATCTGACCGCCATCGGCAGAGCGCAGGGAGAAAATCCGTCCAAACCGTGGTTGCACGAAGCGGATGCAGACCTGTTGCAAAAGGCAAAAGACGTGTTGCAGGTAAAAACCGCCGCCTTCGGTTGCGGAGACCTGTTCCTTGCAGATCCGATCAAAAAAGACTTTTTCAAAAACACTTTCTCCATTCAGGCTTTTGACATGGAAACGGGAGCCATTGCGTCCGTTTGCAGTGCCGCAGGCGTTCCGTTTTTAAGTTTACGCCAGATGTCCGACTCGGCTGACGATGCGTCCGCAGAAACCTACACGGCTGTGAACAACACCCAGCCTGAAACATTGGCAGAAATGCTGATGCAATTCATACAGACGATCGCTTGAGAAAGGACACGGAAATGTTTTATCTTGCTTCCCAATCACCGCGCAGAAAAGAACTGCTGGAACGCGCGGGACTGCAATTTGAAATTTTGATTTCGGGGTGTGACGAATCCGTCCCCGACGGGTTGGATGCCGAACAGACCGTTTTGCATCTTGCCGTACAAAAAGCACGTGCGGTGCAGGCTTTGTGTCAACCGCAGGACGTCATTCTTGCGGCAGATACGGTCGTTGTGACAAACGGAGAAATATTGGGAAAACCGAAAGACCAAGCGGATGCATTCCGTATGTTGCGTGCCCTTTCCGGACGCACGCACACCGTCATGACGGGCGTGTGCATCACAAGCGGCGACAAAACGGAACAATTCGTCAGCAAAACGGACGTTACATTTTACGATCTGACGGACGAGGAGATCATCGCTTACGTTGCCACGGGGGATCCGATGGACAAAGCCGGGGCGTACGGTATTCAAAGCAAAGGCGTTGTGTTGGTGGAGTCCATTTGCGGTGATTATTCCAACGTGGTCGGCCTGCCGCTCAGCCGCGTGTGTCGGATCTTAAAAAGTAAATTCGGATTTAATACGCAGAATTTCCAATGAATGATGATGTTGTCTTCGGCAATCTCAATATAGATAAGAGGTTGAACGATGTTTTGTCTGTCTTCCTGCAGCAAATCATCCTTCAATATTCTCCATTCCTTCACAAAATGCATATACCGGATCGGATATTTCTATAGTTTTTTCAATATCGCATTAGACGAATGTTGATTATAAGTTACAAAATGAAGGAGGATGCGAAATGAAAAAAGGCGGAAAAATCACACTCACCGTTTTAAGTTGTCTGTCATTTTTATGTGCTGCATTTTGGGGAAGCATGTACCATGTGGGTGGATACAGATACCTGTACCACAGTCAGGCGGTTGAGAAACAACTATACTTATTCTTCACAATAGTGATTCTTATACTGTTTCTTCTTGTTGCATTGATTGCATTGATGTTCAAAAGCAAAAAACCGATCCGCATTATCTCAACAATTCTGCTGATATTTTTTACACTGTTTTTCTTTTTCAGTTCTGTTTTCGCCACACTCTTTGCCGAAATTATCGGCCCGAACGGTTGCTCCTATACCGAAGATATTGCAAACTACAGGAAGTATGACAACAACTTTTCCCCGGATTACTTTCCGGCTTGTATTACCGATGATATGACCGTCGTTCAATTTGCATATTATTACAAATATGCAGATTGCGACCAGAATGATCTCTATCTGGAAGTAAAATTCAAGACGGAGGAAATAATGAATGAATACTTGCAGACTGCAAAAAACGCCTTTTCTGAAAACGGATTTATATCTTATACGAATCCGTACGATTCAAAATATACAGACATAATTGAAAAGGAATGGATCGTATCATCGGCAAGTTACGGAGATTTTGCATCCGTCATTGATTTTTATGAAAATGAAAACAACTCCGGAAAATATGTCGATATGAGCTATAACTCTGTTTCTTATTGTTATGATGAACTTACAATAATTTACAATTGCACATATATAGGCAGTGATATATCATACGGATACAATCCGGACAAGGGATACTACTGTCCGAAATATCTTGAACGATTCAATGTGGAGTACGATACAACCAATGATTTTCATTGCAAAGTCACAGTATCCCCTTCCGGTAATATAACTGCACACAGTTTTTCTTCAAATGCATAATATCAACTTTTCTTTGCAAAAAAAACAGTTGTAAATCATTGTCAAGTGTGATATACTTTTTTCGTTAAGTTGAGACAATATTTCTATTTGTCTTGAAAAATTTTAGTATATTGCCAAAATGAAAGGACGGTTATTTATGTTGGTTACGCTGTTAAAATCCCTTTTTTCCGTGCTGATTTTGATTCTGACAATGCTTGTTTCGCCCGGTATGCTCGGCAAAGACATCGCGTATGAACCTAAGGACGAGGCGGAGTGCCTGCTGAACGTAGCCGTCATTTCCGACACGCATTTAGACGGCTCCGCCGCAAGACAGGCCGTACTGGAGCTGGCACTCGACGATATTGCAACTGCAAACTATCCCGTTGATGCACTCGTCATCGCAGGAGACATCACCGACCACGCTGAAGCCGAAGAATGGGATACCGTTGCCGCGGCTTTCGCAAACACCGATTATCTGCCCCAGATTATTCTCGCAGAAGGCAACCATGACACATGGGCAGATGCAGGGTATGAGGCTTCGCTTGAAAACTTCCTGCATTACAACGAGGTCATTGCTGGCCGTGTGCTTGAGAAGCAGTATTATTCGACCACGGTCGGCGGCTATACTTTTGTTGTCATGGGCAGTGAAGCGGATCATACCGATGCTTACATCAGCGACGAACAACTTGAATGGCTCGATGCGACACTCAGCGAAGCGAGTGTGGACGGAAAACCGATCTTTGTGATCAGCCATTGGCCGATCAACCAAACACACGGTCTGCCCGAAAGTTGGGGCGATGAGGAATACGATGAAAACACAGGCGGATTCGGTGAACAGTCCGATCAGGTAGAAGAAATTCTCAAACAGTATGAAAACATTTTCTTCATCAGCGGTCATATCCACAACGGCTTGGGCGACAAGTTCACACAGGAACTCTATGGCTATAAGAGTGTGGAATCTTACGGCTCTCTGCACAGCATCAATATGCCCACCTATATGTATATGTATCCGCACGGACAGGTCGGTCTCGGTAACGGATTCCAGTTTGAAGTGTATGCCGACCGTGTTGTTGTGCGCGCAAGAAACTTTGCAACGGGCATTTGGTTTGCCGCATACGATTACACCATTTACCTTGAATGATACAGCCTCAACCATGTTTACAGCGTACCGATTTCAAAAAGTCGGTACGCTGCATTTTTTTATTTACGATTTATGCACGTGTAAAGACATAGTAGTTCGTGTCATATCCGCCGTAACGCCAATCTCCGCTTTTCCATTCCACGATCAGATAATCATTTCCGTCTGCGGTGCGTATTTCATATTCACAAGCAGACCGATTCCAATGACGGAGAAGATAGTTTTTTGTCCATGAAACGGAATCGGCTCCCTCAAAAACAGCATCCTCATACACCACACGGCAATTACCGTCTGCAAAAAAGGTGACTTCTTTGAAATACAGTTCATCAATGGGTTCCGCTTCGGTGGTAAAGTCATTTTTATGTTGCAGATACCCTAAAAAGGAATGCGCTTTCCATGTTCCGATGATTCTTTCATCCGTTTCAAAAGGCAGGTCGGTGTTATCCGTTCGGGCAAGATCATCGGCGGTATAGTGTTCGCTGTCTTCTTTTTTCAGCACAAGACAGGACGGTACGCCGCCGCGTGTGTATTCATACTCCTTGAGCGCAACAAACATATACAGATCCTCTCCGATCTGCTCCAATTCATATTCATTGTTCACAGGCGTATTGAGAACACCTTTGGTCCAACTGAATGCCCAGTATTTTTCTCCGTCGGGCAAAAAGTAAAGATGTTTCTGTTCGTCCCCGTAAAAATTCTTCACACAGAACAGATTATCGTAAAAGTCTTCCCTGACGGCATAAATACCGATGATCTCCCATTTGCCGACCACCCGTTCATCATTGACAAAGGGCAGTGCTTCTTCGGGGGGATCGACTTCCGTACCGAGTTTTACAACATCACATCGCAACATCCCGTCAACAGACTTATATTGCGATACACGCTGATAATCAGCGGCTTTGATCTGCGCTTCGGCAAGTGTACACGCTTCAATAAATGTGCAATCGGGCGGCAATTCCGCGATCGCCTGCTTATCCGTAAACAAAATTTGCAGATTTGTCATCATCAATCCGGCCTCCTTCAGATGTTCAAGAGTCTGCAGAAGCGTTTTTTCTCTTTTTAAGAATACTTCCGCAATTTCCTCATTTGATTTATGAGATGATATCAACTCTTTGATCTCCGGCAGGGAGAATCCTGCTTTTTTCAGTGCCGTAATACGGTGAAACGTCAGAATCTGCTCCGAGGTATAATACCTGTAACCCGAAAAGCGGTCAATATAGGCCGGTACAAGCAGTTTTTCCTTGTCATAATGGCGCAAAACGGATATTTTCGTTGCACACATCTTTGCAAATTCTCCGATTTTCATAAAGCTGAATTCTCCTTTGGAAATGATTCTAAGGTACCTTACGGGAGTAGTATAAACCTCAAGCAAAGGTGAGAGTCAAGTGTTTTTTTTGCTTTTCTTTGATCGTTTTGAATTTCCGTGACTAAAAAAGATGTGCGGTTGCATTTGAAAAATCACTGTGATACAATCAAAATATGACATCAAATTGATCTTTTATTTCTTTCTGCAAGCGAAACGGCGTATGAATTTGTAAAAGAAAGGATTGTTAAAAGATGAAGATTCTTGACAACGGCAACAAACACGTATTGCCCTTATTGCCTGCGATCATTGCCGAAAAACTGAACAAAACAATCACCGATTGCAAATTGATCGGCGGCGGCAGTTTCGGCAGAGTGTATAAGGTACAGCTTTCCGACGGGCAGACGATTGCCGTCAAAGCATACAGAATACAGGGTTCGCAACATCAAGAAGCCGAACAGTTGCGGATTTTGTCCGCAAATACGAACGTGCCGATGCCGCAGGTTTTGTTCACGTTTGAAGATACACAAACGGCACTTCTTGCCATGTCCTTTGCAGGCGGACAAAACGTACTCAATCCGCTGTTTTTGTTCAAAACCAAAGCGCAGAAACAAAAATTTGCAGAAGACGTGATATCGGGAATGCTTTGCTGGCACAGGGTTGAAAATGAAAATTTCGGTACACTTTCGAATGCTGTTTATGAAAGCTGGTATGATTTTTACAGAACCGAAAAGCAGATTCCATGGCTTGCGGCCTTACGGAAATTGACCGAAAACGGAAAATTCAGCCCGAAGAAAATGCAACTGTTGACCGATGCCACGGCACTTTTCAACGCATTGCCGGAAGAAAATCCGACAGCCGTGCTCATTCACGGCGATCTGAACATTATGAACATCATGGCAGACACAAAAACAATGCAACTGACGGCATTTATCGATCCCTGCGGCAGTATGTGGGCAGACAGAGAATACGATCTGTTCCAGTTGCGCAATATGTGGGGTGATGCATTCGGTTTGTATGCAACGTACAAAAAGAAGTATCCCCTGTCGGAATATGCAGATTTCAGAGTTGCATACTATGCCGCCATGCACGAAGCCTCCATGCGCCTGAACGGCGGTCTGCACACACCCTTATGGGAAGACATGAACAATGCGCGACTGAAAAAAGAACTGCGCAAACTGAAAGAAAAGAGGATCTGAATGAACATAGGTGAACTCGTGACCGTCAAAACGGTTGAGCAGGCCGATCCGACCGATCAAAAACACACGCCCTACGGTGCGGAGATCCGCTTGTTTTCCTGCGTGCAACAGGGTGACGTTGATTCACTTCTGTTGCAACTGAAAAACGTGGATTCCATGATCGTCATGGGCAAAATGTCGGATAATGAACTGCAACAGCACAAATACATGGCGGTCAGCACGATCACACTTGCAACGCGCTATGCCATACAGGGCGGCATGAATGAAACCCTTGCCTATGCCTTTTCGGACAGAGTGATCAAAACGATCGACGCACTGACCGACAAAAACGAGATCCTTGCGTGTTTGGGTTTTGAGATCATCAATCTGACACGGGAGGTCAAAAAGAACCGCAATCAACCCGTGTTTTCACCGCATATCCGCAATTGCATCAAGTACATAAACGAAAATCTTTCTCAAAAGATCAGTGTATCCGACACAGCCGCGCATTGCGGTATATCGGCAGATTATCTTTCGCAGATCTTCAAAAAGGAGATGGGTGAAAACCTGAGCACATACATTCTTCGACAGAAACTCGAAAAAGCAAAACAACTGCTTCTTGACGGTGTGCCGTACAAAAAGATCTGCACACGAACAGGTTTTTCCTCACAGGCATATTTCGTGACGGTGTTCAAGCGTTTTTATGCAATGACGCCGTCGGAATATGTAAAGATCACAAAGAACGAGCCATAAAAAAACGACTGCTCGGTAATGTTTTCGATGCATCCGTCTGTGCGCACATACAGTGTGTATTCACAGGGACATACAATATTTTTTGTTTTGCGCAAAACGCAATTTCATAAATGTAAAAAGCTGCGAAAGAGCGAACGGTTCTTTCACAGCTTTTTGATTTTATGAAAACGCAGTCATATCCGCACACAGCAAGCGGATACGGCAGGCCGACAGCGGATACAGCGTTGTACCGTATTTGTTGCTGATCGACTCCAAAAACTGCAGAGGATTGAGTGTAAGTTCGGGAGAGGCCGGCAAGGTCACCTCGATAACGACCGTATCCCCTTCCGTTTTCACCGAATAAGAATGGATGGCGGCGGAAACATCCACCGTTTTCGTGCCTTTTCGGCCCTTGACCTTGGCGGATTTTTCGACGGTCAGCGCACCGTCCTGAATGATCTTTTCGATGTCGTCTGCGGCAATATCCTGCGCATCCAATACGATTTTATATTCTCCGTATGCCGCTTCGGCAGGTTTGCAGAACGCCTGTGTGACAGCAACGATGTGCATTCCGTCGGGCATGACAGCGTTCAATCGATCCTTGATCTCCTCGTTTTTGATTTCGCCCTCAATGCGGATATCCAGCGGCTCATAGCAAGTTTCAACACCCAACGGCAGAGGTTGCAGGAAGGAGATATACGGATGGGGGTTATATCCTTCGGTGTACCACAACGGAATGTCTGCCCTGCGCACGGCTCTTGTCATCAGGCGGAACATATCCAGATGCGATACGTACTTGACCGCACCGCTTTTAGAAAACCAGATTCTGACGTCTCGCATCGCATTCCCCTCCGTTGATTTTATCGGCACCGCAACCTGCACACTGCTGACGGCAATGCGGTGTGGTTTTTGCCTGTTTTGCTTTTTCGCTTTCGCGAATTAAGAATTGTTTGGAAACACCGTAGTCCATGTGATCCCACGGCAGAACTTCCGTATAAGAACGTGTACGGTTGGCATAAAATTCGGGGGCAAGACCGCATTCTTCAAATGCCTGCATCCATACTTCGAACTTAAAATGCTCGTCCCACCCGTCAAATTTGCAACCGTTGCGCCAGGCTGTTTCGATCACTTTTGAAAGTCTCCTGTCACCGCGGGCAAACACGGCTTCCAGAAAACTGACGTGCATTTCGTGGAAACTGATCTGCACTTTTTTGCTCTTATTGGACACTTTCAGCAATTCCTGCCTTGCGGCAATACCTTCCTGTGAAAGTTGCGGCTCCCATTGGAACGGAGTGAAAGGTTTGGGAACAAAGGTGGATGCACTGCAGTTCACGGAAACACCCTTTCCCTTCGGACGTTCGGGAAGATTATAAAAAACATCCACCACACGGCGTGCTAAAGCGGCAATTTCCATGACATCCTCATCGGTTTCGGTGGGAAGTCCCAACATGAAATACAGTTTTACGGCTGTCCAACCGCCCTCAAAGGCCTTTCGGGAAGTTTCCATGATCTCTTCTTCGGTGACATTTTTATTGATCACGTCACGCATTCTCTGCGTACCGGCTTCCGGTGCAAAGGTCAGACCGCTTCTGCGGACACTGGTGAGTTTTTCGATCAGATCCTTGCGGAAATTATCCACACGCAAAGAGGGCAATGCAATGTTGACCTTTTGCGGGATCGTCCATTCCAGCAGTTTGTCCAACAGCGGTTCAAGTTGCGTATAGTCACTTGATGACAGCGACGACAGTGAAACCTCGTCATAGCCTGTTGTTTTTATGAGTTGTTCACATTGACGGGAAATGGTTTCGGGGCTTTTTTCGCGGATCGGTCTGTACAAAAAGCCCGCCTGACAGAAACGGCAGCCACGGATACAGCCGCGGAATATTTCATGCGTCACACGGTCGTGCACCACTTCAATGAACGGCACGATCAGATTGTCGGGATAATACACAGAGTCCAGATCGCGAACGACACGTTTTTTGACCGTTGTCGGTGCACCGTCCTTGGCAGTGACGGCCCGTACGGTGCCGTCCGCATTGTAAGTCACATCATACAGCGAGGGGACATAAATACCCTCTATTTTTGCGGCTTCACGCAGAAATTCTGCCTTGGTGGAACCTTTCTTTTTATGTTCTTTGAGCAGATCGATCAGCTCGTTTGTGACTTCTTCCCCTTCCCCGGGCATACACAGATCCACAAAGTCGGCAAACGGCTCTGCATTGCACACGGAAGGGCCGCCTGCGACGACAAGCGGAGTAAGGGCTGTTCTGTCCTTTGCATACAGCGGCAGACCTGCAAGGTCAAGCATATTCAGAATATTGGTATAGCACAGTTCATACTGCACGGTAAAGCCGATCATGTCGAACGCAGACAACGGATCACCGCTTTCCAATGCAAAGAGAGGAATCCCGTTTTCACGCATCCGCTTTTCCATGTCGGGCCACGGTGCAAACACACGCTCACACCATGCATCCGCACGGGCATTCACAAGCGAATATAAAATCTTGATACCCAGATGCGACATACCGATCTCATACGAATCGGGAAAACAGAATGCATAACGGATATCGACACTGTTTTTGTCCTTTACAACGCTGTTGAGTTCACCGCCCGTATAGCGTGCGGGTTTTTGCACCAGCGGTAAGATCTTTTCAAGTTTTTTATTCAAAACAACACATCCTTTGCTTTTCTATTATACCGATAATGTGTTGCTTTTGCAAGGCGTTATTTACGAAAAAGAAACAGAAATGTCAGATAGAAAAGAAAAACAACGGCAGAAAGTGTCGGCTTTACCAAATACATATACACGCAAAGTACAAGCCACATTACGAAAAAGAAGATCCATTCCGTCACATCCATCATGCGTTCCGCTTTTGCCTGCGGATAGCGCAGATACAGCAAACACTGCAATCCTCTCCCGCCGTCCAGACAGCGCAAGGGCAACAAATTGCAGATCCCGAGTGAAAAATGCACCGCCGCCGCAGTTTGCAGTGCAGGAAACAGAAAAGAAAGACAAAACAAAAACACAAAACAGACAATATTCACAAGCGGAGCCGTCAACGCACACAGTGCTTCTTTTTTATATCCAATCAAGCGCACTTCTTCATCCGTCATACACATTCCGAATAACCCGACCGTAATTCTCTGCGGAGCACCGGCAAAACGATACACGAAAATGCAATGTGTCAATTCATGTAAAACAACAGCCGTCAAAACAGAAAAAAACGTATTGATATCCGCTTGCAGACTGAACAGCGCAAGTCCCGCTGCAAAGAAAAAAGTAATACGGATCTGCGTTTTTCCTATGTTAAACAGCATCAAGGCCGATCTGTCCGCTTTTGCAGTTTACCGCACATATACAAGCCCCCTTTGTTTCAGTGTATGAAACAAAAGAGGGCTGTAGAAGATTTATTTTTCACGGAATTCTTTTATTTTCTGTCGCAGGCTTTCATACCACTCCACGATCTTAAACCGTACTTCATAGCCGTCCTGCGCTTCTAAAACGTCACCGTTTGCCTCCAGAAACCCGTCCGTGGCATCATGTGTGACCGCAGGCAAACAAAGCGGCGGAAACATGACGCACCACCAGTTTTTTCCCGCACCTTGCCCCAATACCACGCGCACTGCAAGATAAACACCGGCCGGCAAAGTCGTATGTTCATAGGTGCGTGTTTCAAAATATTCGTTTCTGATCTCAATTTCCGCAGTATACGGCATTGCATTCGCAAGCAGAACGTCATTGGCCGCTTGCGTCAATTGCGCTTTGCAAGCAGTCACGGCACGCAGTGCATCCCTTGCGTTTTCCGCATTCCGAAAACAGGATGCACCGACCTCCAGTAAGCGATCCCGGACAAGCAGTTTGACAAACTGATCTTTTTCACTGTCGGAATTTGCGATCACGTGCAAGCGTAACACTTCCTCGCGTACCGTCTCACAGGATTGTGCATAAGAGGTTGTTCCGCCTAAGCATAACGCAAATGCGCAAAGCAAGGCAACCGTTGCAGACAGATAGGATCCTCGTACAGACATATACATAAAAAAACCGTCCTTTCACCAATGAGTGTGGACGGTTTACGGAAAAATATTCCGTTAATTCTCAAATATGACAGCCGATTCAACAGGACGGCAAACAAATACGTCATTTGTAATGTCTTTCACCTCTTGCGCACAGGATTCAGCTGTTGCAAGGTCGGTAAAAATGCCGTATACGGCAGATCCGCTTCCACTCATACAAGCGGCTTTTGCATGGTATTTTCGCATGACGGATTTAATATCGGCTCTGCCCGGCACCTCAATGAACTGTTCAAAGAGATTGGAGCAACGGCGCAGAATTTCGGGCGTATTCCCCGTTGCGGCAAAATACAAAAACTGTTCGCGGTCTGCTCTGCGCACCCAAACGGCCGAATCATAAGCCGCATAGGCTTCCGCCGTTGAAACGCCTGCCTGCGGTTTTGCCACCACGATAAACACATCCTTCAGCGAAGGCAGCGGTGCAATGATCTCTCCCATATTCTGGCACAGCCCCATTCCGCCGTCCAGACAAAACGGCACGTCCGCACCGCAACGGAATGCAATTTTTGCAAGGGCACGGTCAGACAAAGGATTGCCGAACAATACGTTCAGCGCACGCAGAGTTCCCGCGGCATCAGCACTGCCGCCGCCCAAGCCTGCCTGACTGGGGATCTTTTTTTCAATGCAGACAGAAACGCCCTCGTCACTGCCGACGGCTTCCAAAAACAAAGCCGCCGCTTTATAGGCAATGTTCTTTTCCCCTGTCGGGATGCGCGCATCACTGCAGGAAACAGCGATCCCTTTTTCCGTCCGATCGACCGTAATGCGATCCGCAAGGTCAATGGATTGCATGACCGTCCATATTCCGTGATATCCGTTTTTCAATACACCGCCGAGATCCAGAAAAAGGTTGATTTTGGCATTTGCCGACAATGTAACAGGCATGGCAGGCACCTTCCTTTCTGCTTTCATTTTATCACAGTTTTTCTTTTTTGCATATATGTTTTTGAAATTTTTCAAAGAATTTTGCAAAATACAAATTTGGATAAAAAATGCATATACAAAAATGAGGTTTTCAACAATTTGTTAAAAACTTTTGTTAAGACAAGCAATTATCTTTACTTGTTAAATTTTTAACACTTGATTTTAAGGCAAAACCAAGGAGTTTTCAACATTTTGAACAGAGTTTTCAACAAGTAAAGGTGATTTGCTTCACAATAAAATCCCATTTTTTACCCTGTCGGCTTACTTGTTAAACTTTTGACAATATGATAATTGCAGTATGTTTTTCCTTTTTTTTGTATGTATGCAAACATCTGAAAACAATATACATTTTCCGTCAGAAGCAAGAAAAACGGCTTCGCCGTATGCCTGCGGCGACCGTTTTCGATTCGTCGCACGCCTAAGGGAAATCCCATTTCCCGTTCGGCGGGACATAAAATCTTTTTTGCTTTGCAGGAGGAATTTCCTGTAAAGCAAGAAAAACAGCCTGCCGACTCCGAAAGGAGTTGACAGGCTGCATATTATTTTTGCTTTTGATTAAGATCAATCTCTGCGATTGCCGCCGCGGTTGCCGCCGTTTCCTCTGCGATCGCCGCGATTGCCGCCGCGGTTGCCGCCGTTGGGACGGGGTTTACGGGGCTCATCGGATACTTCGTTTTCGGGTACAAGACCTTCCACTTTGATAAGCGCATTTCTTCTGGAGAGATTGAGTCTGCCCTGATCGTCAACGGGAAGAACTTCAACAATGATCTCGTCACCGACGGTAACAACATCTTCTACCTTTTCAACGCGCTTTACGTCGAGGTGACTGATGTGCACCATACCTTCTTTACCGGGAGCGATTTCAACAAATGCGCCGAAACTCATAAGTCTGGTAACAACACCCTTGTAGATCGCACCGACTTCGGGATCGTTTGCAATGGTGTGAACGATATCGAGTGCTTTCTTTGCGTTGTCGAGATCGGTGGAGGAGATGAATACGGAGCCGTCATCTTCAATATCGATCTTAACGTCGCATTCTGCACAGATCTTCTGGATCACTTTGCCCTGCTTACCGATGACATCACCGATCTTTTCAACATCGATCTTGGTGGAAAGCATCTTGGGCGCATACTTGGAAAGTTCAGCTCTGGGTTCTGCAATGCAGGGAAGCATCACTTCGTCCAGAATCTTGCAACGGGCAACGTAGGTCTTTTCAAATGCTTCTTTTACGATTTCGGGAGTCAGACCGTGTACCTTGGTATCCATCTGAATGGCAGTGATACCTTTCTTGGTGCCGCCGACTTTGAAGTCCATATCGCCGAAGAAATCTTCAAGGCCCTGAATGTCAACCATCGTCATAAAACGGTCGCCTTCGGTAACAAGACCGCAGGAAATACCTGCAACGGGAGCTTTGATGGGAACACCGGCAGCCATCAGAGAAAGGGTGGAGCCGCAGATGGATGCCTGCGAAGTGGAGCCGTTGGAGGACAGAACTTCGGAAACAAGGCGGATGGTATAGGGGAATTCTTCCACGGAGGGAATCACGGGAAGAAGTGCTCTTTCAGCCAGTGCACCGTGACCGATCTCACGTCTGCCGGGACCTCTGGAGGGCTTGGTCTCGCCTACAGAGTATGCGGGGAAGTTGTAATGATGGATATATCTCTTGCTTTCTTCTTCGTCAATGCCGTCAAGAAGCTGTGCATCACCGATGGTGCCGAGGGTAGTCACGGTGAGGACCTGTGTCTGACCTCTTGTGAACATACCGGAGCCGTGAACACGTGTCAGCAGGTCAACTTCTGCATGAAGCGGACGCATATCGTTGATGCCTCTGCCGTCTACGCGCTTGCCTTCGTCAAGCAACCAGCGGCGGACGATGAATTTCTGGAGTTTATACAGGCAATCATCAATTTTTGCAACTTCTTCGGGGAAGAGTTCGTCGAACTTTTCATGCACGGCGGCATAGATGGGACGCAGTCTTTCGTCACGAATTCTCTTGTCGTCCGTATCGAGTGCAAGTTTTACGTCTTCGATCGCAAATTCCTTGATTGCTTCGTACAGTTCGGGAGAAGGATCGTTGGACGGGAAATCAACTTTCGTTTTGCCGATATCGGCCTGAATGCCCTTGATAAACTCGACCATCTGCTTATTGACTTCATGGGCAGCCATGATGCCGTTGAACATGGTTTCGTTGTCGATTTCGTTTGCACCTGCTTCAATCATTGCAATCAGATCTTCGGTGGATGCAACGGTAACGGCCATTTCGCTGATCTCACGCTGTTCAGCGGTGGGATTCATGATGTATTCGCCGTCAATCAGACCGACGGAAACACCGGAGATGGGGCCTGCCCACGGAATTTCGGAAATGGAAAGAGCGATGGAAACACCGATCATAGCGGTGATTTCGGGCAGACAATCGGGATCCACGGACATAACGGTGGCAACGATGCCCACATCGTTACGCATATCTTTGGGGAACAGAGGACGGATCGGTCTGTCGATCACACGGCCTGCAAGAATTGCCTTTTCACTGGCTCTGCCTTCGCGTCTCTGGAAAGAACCGGGAATCTTACCTACGGAGTAGAGTTTTTCTTCAAAGTCAATGGACATGGGGAAGAAATCCACACCTTCACGGGGCTTGTCCGCCATGGTAGCGGTGCAAAGGATTTCGGTTTCGCCGTAACGAACAAGGCAGCTGCCGCCGGCAAGTTGTGCCATTTTACCGACCTCTACAACAAAAGGACGGCCGGCAAGAGTGGTTTCATACGTTTTGAAGCCTTCAAACATTTCTTTTACCTCACTAATATTTATTTCAACGGCTTGGTTTTCGTGTTTTAACAATAAATACAGCATTCTTCAAAAACAGTAAAAAATACTCTATTCACTGCTAAAACCCGACCGACCGCACCGAAGATTTACTTCTTTCAATTTGCAAAACAAGGCGGCAGGAAGCCTGCCGCCTCTTTCGGATCTCTTATTTACGGATGCCGAGTTTTGCGATGATTGCACGATATCTTTCGATATCAACCTTCTGCAGATAAGCAAGGAGGTTTCTTCTGTGACCGACCATTTTCAGCAGGCCGCGTCTGGAATGATGGTCCTTCTTGTTGACCTTCAGATGCTCGGTAAGATCATTGATTCTCTTGGTCAGAACAGCGATCTGAACTTCGGGAGAACCTGTGTCGCCCTCGTGAAGAGCGTACTCTTTGATGATTGCGGTTTTTTCAGCAGCAGTCATGTTTTTCACCTCATTTAATATTTATCATAAGCCCCAGCCAAAGGCAGGTGTTCACCGCAGTGCGGTTCAATCCAAAGACCGAGAACTCAGACAGTAAGGGATTATAACACAAAAGAATGCATTTGTAAAGCACTTTTTTGCATTTTCCATAAAAATTTCAAAAGTTTTTTTACACAATGCCCTGTGCAAGCATGGCATCAGCCACTTTCAGGAAACCTGCAATGTTGGCACCTGCAACAAGGTCATAGCCGAAACCGAATTTTTCGGCGGCCTCCACGGAAGAATCGTGAATATTCTTCATGATGCCTTTGAGTTTTTCGTCCACTTCTTCGGCAGACCATGCAAGGCGCATGGAATTCTGTGTCATTTCAAGACCGGAAACGGCAACACCGCCTGCATTGACAGCCTTGGAAGGAGCCACGCAACGCAGTTTTTCATGCAGGAATGCAAGTGCATCGTTGGTGGTGGGCATATTGGAAACTTCCACATAATAGGAAACACCGTTGTTGACCATCTGTTCGGCTTCAACCATGGAAACTTCATTCTGGGTTGCACAAGGCATGCAGATGTCGCACTTGACGTTCCACGGCTTCTGTCCGGGGAAGAATTCAACACCGAATTTATCTGCGTAAGCCTGTACTTTACCGCTGCCTGCACGCATTTCGAGCATGAAAGCGATCTTTTCTTCCGTGTTGACACCGTCGGGATCATAGATATAACCGTCGGGGCCGGAAAGAGTAACGACTTTTGCACCGAGCTGATTGAGTTTGGTAGCAACACCCCAAGCAACATTGCCGAAGCCGGAAATGGCAACGGTCTTACCTTCCACGGTATCACCGAAATGCTCAAGCATGCACTGCAAATAGTAAACAGCACCGAAACCGGTAGCCTCGGGACGGATCAAAGAACCGCCGAACGAACGGCCTTTGCCTGTAAGAACACCGTTTTCATAAGCGTTCTTGATTCTCTTATACTGGCCGAACAGATAACCGATCTCACGGCCGCCGACACCGATATCACCTGCGGGAACGTCCACATCGGGGCCGATATGGCGATACAGTTCCGTCATAAAGGACTGGCAGAAACGCATGACTTCTGCGTCGGACTTGCCGATGGGATCGAAGTCCGAGCCGCCCTTGCCGCCGCCCATGGGAAGACCTGTCAGACTGTTCTTGAAAGTCTGCTCAAAAGCAAGGAATTTCAT
>JAFQKN010000174.1 GCA_017396895.1 Clostridia bacterium | reverse complement strand
TTCATCGACGGTGAACCCATTTCTCTTGAGAAGATCGACTCTCTTGCGAAACTCCCGAACAAGGAAACACTCCTTGCTACTGTTGTTTATGCATTCCAGGCACCCATGGCCGCATTCGCACGTGCTATTCAAGCTGTTGCTGACAAGGCCGGTGCTCCCGCTGAAGAAGCAGCTCCCGCTGCTGAAGAAGCACCCGCAGAAACTGCTGCTCCCGCTGAGGAAGCACCCGCAGCAGAATAAGAAAGTAAATTATAAGTTATTATTAGGAGGATATTCAAATGGCATCCGAAAAGATTACTGCTATCGTTGATAGCGTTGCTGCTCTCTCCGTTCTTGAGCTGGCAGAACTTGTTAAAGAAGTAGAAGACAGATTTGGCGTTTCCGCTGCTGCTGCTGTTGCAGTTGCTGCTCCCGCTGCTGCTGCTGAAGAAGCTGCTGCTGAAAAGACCGAATTCGACGTTGTTCTCGCAGGTTTCGACGCTGCTTCTAAGATCAAGGTCATCAAGGCTGTTCGTGAACTCACCGGTCTTGGCCTTGCTGAAGCAAAAGCTGCTGTTGAAGGCGCTCCCACCACCCTCAAGGAAGCTCTTTCCAAGGATGATGCAGAAGCTGCTAAGGCTAAGCTTGAAGAAGCCGGCGCAAAGGTCGAACTCAAATAAGTTTAACCCTGTCCTTAAACCTTTTCCGTGCAAACGGGAAAGGTTTTTTTGTTGTATTTGCGAGGTTGACAAAAAGAAGTTCGGTATTGTATACTGAAACTATCTGTAAAGAGGAGGAAATCTTTATGAAAAAACTCATCAGCATTCTCATGTCTGCCCTCATGCTGTTCGGCGTCATGGCACCGTGTGCAGCGGCAACCGAAAAAAGCGAATGCGATTGCGGTTTCAATCCCGTGATCTACGTGGGTGCGTTGGGATGCTCCGACATCGTGCGCGATGCCGGCACCGAAAACGAACAGACACTCTGGAAGATCGACACCGGCTACCTGCTGTCATGCATTGCACCGCAGCTCCCGACCATTGCAAAAGCGGCTCTGACTCTCAATGCCGACACGTTTGCAGATGCACTGATCGCATTTGTGGACGATTGCTTCGGTGATCTTACACTCGACGGCAACGGTCAGTCCCTGCCCAATGTCAATACGCCGTATCTCAATGTACCGACAGGCAGTGAACACCATGCCGATTGCGACTATTATTTTGATTACGATTTCCGTCTGGATCCCTTTGCACACGCAGACCGTCTGCAGGAATTCATTGATCAAGTCGAAGAACTGACAGGCCACAGCAAAGTGCAACTCAAGGCCTCCTCCATGGGCGGTGTGGTTTTGAGTGCATATTTGCAGAAATACGGTCACAGCGAAATTGAAACCATCATCACCCAGTGTTGCCCGCTGAAAGGCACTGCGGTTGCAGGTGAACTGTTCTGCGGCAAATTTGAACTCAACGCAACGGCTCTGCGCCGCTATGCACAGGATGCACTTCCCTACATGGACGGCGGTGACTTCATTCAGGCGGTGCTGTACTCGCTGACGGATGCACTGCGTGTGGCAGGTGTTTGGGAACTGCTCATCGGCATGGGCGACATCATCGTCGCACAGGTGCTTGACCGCATTTACGATGAAGCACTCATCCCCATTTTCGGTTCCTTTGCAGGCATCTGGGCATTTGTTCCCGAAGAATATTACGAAGACGCACTTGTGTTTATGGGGCTGAATGAAGACACGGGCGATCTTTACAATCAGGTCGAAAACTACCGTGTGGCCATGGCGAACATTGAAGAAAACCTGCGTAAAGCCCAGAGTGACGGCGTTAAAACTTATATTCTCTGCGGCTACAACGTGCAGAGAACGCCGCTTGTTTCCGCTTGGAAAAATACATCTGACGGCACGGTTGATACCATGTATGCTTCCGTAGGTGCCACCTGTGCTCTCTACGGAGAAGAACTCACCGAAGAATACATCGCTTCGCTGACCGACACAAAATATCTCTCCCCCGACAAAATGATCGATGCATCCACCTGCGCGTTGCCCGACAACACGTGGTTCTTGCGTGATTGGTTGCATTGCAACGGCAACGATGCCATCGGAGCATTGTACAGAATCATGCTCACTACGGACAAACAACTCACCGTGTTCGATATGGAGGACTATCCGCAGTATCTGCAAAACGATGATGCAACACCGTCTTTGACACCCGTGACCGGTGCTCCCAATGCATTTGAAAACTTCAAAAATAAGCCCTCGGCACTCAACTTTGTTCTGATGTTCTCTGCAATCATTGACATGATCCTTGCAAAACTCAAGGAAATGATTACCAATATCGGAGGTTAAAAACAATGGAACGCTACGCATGGAAAGCCATCATTTTAGAAGGCAAATACGAAGAATACAAAAAAAGACACGCTGAGATCTGGCCCGAAATGGTCGAAGTTCTCAAAGCCGCCGGCATCTGCAACTACAGCATCTGGCACGTCGGAAACGAAGTGTTCGGTTATTACGAATGTGAAAAAGGTGCCGCATACTCCTCCAAAGTGCAAGCGGAAAGCCCCGTGGTTGACAAATGGAACGAATATATGAAAGATGTCATGGTCATGGAAATGGATCCCGTAACAGGTGCACAGCCCGTTATGGAAGAAGTGTGGTATCTCGAGTAAAAAAGAATTGACGGGCACCGTTTTGTGTGCTATAATAAATGTTTGGAATCATCATTTTTTAACCGAAAGGAAGTAAGTTATGTCCGGCCATTCCAAATGGAGTACAATCAAAAGAAAAAAAGAAAAGACCGACGGCGCAAGAGCCAAAGTCTTTACCAAGATCGGCAGAGAAATTGCCGTTGCAGTGCGTGACGGCGGTCCCGATCCCGCAGGCAACTCAAAACTCAAAGACGTCATTGCCAAGGCGAAATCTTTCAACGTGCCCAACGACAACATTGAAAGAATCATCAAAAAAGCCGCAGGCGATACCAATGCCGACAACTACGAAGAGATCATCTATGAAGGCTACGGCCCTTGCGGTGTTGCCGTTGTGGTTGAAACACTGACCGACAACCGCAACCGTACCGCAGGTGAAGTGCGTCACTATTTCGACAAATACGGCGGAAATATGGGCCAGTCCGGCTCGGTTATGTTTATGTTCACCCGTCAGGGCGTTATCCTCATCGACAGCGAAGACGTGGATGAAGAAAAACTCATGGAAACCGCACTCGAAGCCGGTGCTGAAGATTTCCTTGTGGATGACGGTGTATTCGATATCCGCACCAATCCGCACGACGTGGCATCCGTCAGCGAAGCACTCACCGCCGCAGGATATGAGATCGCGTCCGCACAGGCAGAATATGTTCCCGCAACATATACCCGTCTGGAAGGCGACGACATCAAGAACATGGGCAAAATGCTCGAAATGTTCGAAGACAACGACGACGTGCAGGCTGTTTGGCACAACTGGGAAAACGAAGACGACTACGAATAAGACGTCCGAAAGGAAGATCACAAGTGGAATTTTTCTTGGATAAAACCGAAGTATGGTTTACGGCTCTGGAGAATTCAATCAACGTCTCCTCCGTTTTCTGCCAATTCCAACTCCCCTTTATGGATTCCCCCGTCACGGTACGTTGGTACGGTGTTTTGATCGCACTCGGCTACACCCTTGCAGCCCTGTTCGGCGGTAGGATCGCCTATACATGGAAGATCGATCTGAACAAAATGGTCGATATCCTCATTTACGGCTCTTTGGGCGGCATCGTCGGTGCAAGACTTTACTATTGCCTGAGCAAATGGGAAGTTTACAGCGACAATCCGATCTCCGTATTATATATATGGGAGGGCGGTCTTGCCATCTGGGGCGGCATCATCGGCGGACTTGCGGCAGGACTCATCGTTTGCAAAGTCAATAAGATCAACATTTTTAATCTCCTGGATATGGTCGGAATGAGTCTGCTCATCGGGCAGGGCATCGGCCGCTGGGGCAATTTTGCAAACCAGGAAGCCTTCGGCACGAACACCGATCTGCCGTGGGGTATGTACAGCCAAAAGACCTACAACTATCTCAACTACATTATTACACAAGGTGCGGTCAACGGCAGTGAAGATCCCATCATTGCAAATTTAGACCCCACCAAACCCGTACACCCGACGTTTTTATACGAATCGCTGTGGTGTATGCTCGGTTTCCTCATTCTGTATATCACGCTCAAAAAAGCCCGCAAATTCAGCGGTCAACTGTTTTTGATGTACGGCGTATGGTACGGTGTGGGCAGAACGATCATCGAAGGATTCCGCACCGACAGCCTTTACATCGGCGACACCACTCTGCGCACTTCGCAGGTACTGTCTTTGAGTGTTGCGGTGGTTTGTTTCGTGGCTTTGGTGATCTTGCTTGTAAAATTCATCAAAAATCCGAAACCCATCGAGGGCGTTGACTACATCGTGGGAGAACCTCCCGTCTATTGGAAAAAACAAAAAGAGAAAAAAGCGGCAAAACTTGCGGCCGCAAACAACACCCCTGTTGAAGATATTCACGAGGATGTGACACAAAATGATGAATAATCTTTTTCCCGGCGACAGCGGCAACTGCCGCCGGTTTTTTTTAGGCCTTGACGGCGGCGGCACAAAAACAACGGTGCTCGTCGGTGATGAACAGGAAAATATTGTTTTCCGCTGCGTCGGAGATACGATCAACTACTGCGCTGTCGGCATGGAAACGGCAAGAGCGAACATGAAGGCTATGCTCGATACCGTGCTTGCACAAACGGGCATCCGTCATTTTGCGGGTGTCTGCATCGGTATGTCCGCGCTGTTCGGCAGAGCCACGCAGGAAGAAACCGATGCGTTCTGCAAAGGTGTATTTGATGCAGAGAAGATCATCATGGACAGCGACCTTTATATTGCCCTTGCGGCAACCGAACAAAAAGGTGCGGCAGCCGTGGGCATCTGCGGTACAGGCAGCATGACCTGCGGCAGAAAGGCAGACGGCACGATCCTCACAAAGGGCGGCTACGGCTATCTGCTGGGGGATGAAGGCAGCGGATTCCGCATTGCGCAGGACGGTCTGTTTGAAGCTGTTCGTGCGGCAGAGGGCAGCGGTGCGCCCACGTCCCTTTTGCAGACGGCACTGGCGTTCTGGAATGTTGAAAATGCACCTGCCCTGATCGATGTTTTTTACGATCCGCCCATGGAACGAAACCAAATCGCCCGTTTTGCACCTTGCGTTATCAAGGAAGCCGAAAAAGGTGATGCGGTGGCCGTGACGGTCGTGCAAAAGCAGGTTTCTCTGTTTGCCCACACCGCAAAAGCCCTGCTCAAAGAACTGCCTGCCAACATTCCGTTTTATGTTTACGGCGGCATTTTTGAGCACAACGAACTGTTTTTTAATTTATTCAAAAACGAATTACCCGACCGTGAGGTGCTCCTTCTGACCAAAACACCGGCAGAGGGTGCTTTGTGGGCGGCTGTTCACGAAAAATAAATACAAAAAAAAGGAGAAACACATGAATCATACTTCCCCCGTTGTTTTTTCCTTTGCAAAAGACTTCGGCGCAACCTTTTTGACGGAGTCTTTTTCTTACGTCACAAAGGAAATCAAGCGCGCAGACGATATTACCGTGTCTGTACAGCAGGATACATCCGCTTTTTCCGACCGTGTGAATGCACACGAATGTTACCGTTTGCAAATTGACCGTGTGGACGAAAAACTGCACATTCAAATCACCCATGCAGGCCGAAACGGGTTGTTGTATGCCCTGTTTGCGGTTTGCAAAATGTGCAAAGCAAACCGTTTTCCGTTGGGGGCGACCGAAGACGGACCTCTGTTTTCCGTGCGCGGTTACATTGAAGGCTTTTACGGCAGACCGTGGAGCCATGCCGCACGTATAAAAATGTTACGGTATGCATCTTCATTCGGCGCAAACTCACATTACTATGCCCCCAAGGACGATCCCTACCACAGAAAACTCTGGCGTGAAAAATACCCCGATGAAGCGTTGGTGCAGATCAAAGAACTGGCCGATACCGCCCGTGATTACGGTATGGAATTCACCTACTGCATCGCACCGGGACTGAGTATCTGCTACGCAAGTGAGGAAGAATTTGACAAACTGAAAGGGAAAATATTACAGTTACATGACATCGGCATCCGTTCATTCGGACTTCTGCTGGATGACATTGCACCCGAACTGTATTATGAACCCGACAAAGCGAAATACAACAGCATGGTCGAAGCACACATCGATCTTATCAACCGCACCGATGCTTTTTTGCAGACCTTGCACGCTTGCACGCTGACCGTCTGTCCGACCGAATACTGGGGCAAAGGCGACAGCGAATATCTGCACGCTCTGGGCAACGGCATCGCAGAACACATCCGTATTTTCTTCACAGGATCGGACATCTGCGCAAAAGAGATACACACGGACGAAGCACAGACCTTTTTTGAACACACAAACCGCAAACCGCTGTATTGGGACAATTACCCCGTCAACGATGCCGAAATGTTCATGGAAATGCACATGGGACCGCTTATCGGCCGTGACAGAAACTTATGGCAATATGCCCAAGGCGAGATTTTCAACTGCATGGAATATGCCGAATGTACGCGCATTCCGCTTGCCACGGCACTGACCTACCTTTGGAATCCCGAAACCTACGATCCCGAATCCGCTTATATGCAGGCCGTACAGGCAAATATTGCACCGCATGAACAGCACGCTTTCATTCTGTTTGCCGATCACCTGCGCACATCCTGCCTGAAAGATGAGAACTCACACATCATGGGACAGGAATTGTTGCGCTGTATGGCCGCCGAGCAGGCAGGCGACAGAGAAAAAGCAAAAGAAATATTCAACGCATATCTGTCACAAATGCAGGATGCCGCAAAACTGCTCGCACAGCAAACGGACGGCATCTACAAGGAACTGTCCGCATGGACGGAAAAATTCCTGCTCTGCGTGGATATTCTCGCGGTTTGCGGTGATATTCTCTTTGCAGGTGCCGACCGCAAAGAAGAACTGCGAAAGAAAATGTATGTCTATAACCGCAATGCCGTTGTGCTGACGGCTTACTGTTTCCGCGAATTCGCAGAGATCGCCCTCGGAGATTTCAGCTATTGACAAAACAACCGAGAACGGCCTGTATCAACACGTCCGAACGGACATTTTGATGCAGACCGTTTTTTTATTCGGTTACTTCATCCATGCGGTCGGTGATCCCCGCACCGGGTTTTGCGGCTTCGCTGTCAAATCCGTCCTTGATCGAATCTTTTGCTTCGCGCATTCCTTCAGCCATGTCACTGCCTGCATTGCGCATACCGTCGGCAAGGTCACTTGCGGCTTCGCTCATGCCTTCCATGTCTTTCGCAAGTGCGCCGCGCATACCGCTTGCGGATTCACTTACGCGCTCACTCATGTTTTCCGTTGCGCGCTCGGTGGGACGTTCGGTGGGACTTTGCGCGGTGGTGACGACGTTTGAAATCGGTGCCGCGGTCGCATCGGGGCGTTCACTTACCCCCGAACCGTCTGCATTGCTGTTGTTTCGGCATCCCGTTGCAAGAACAGCGATCGCAAGAACGGTCAAGGCAATTAAAAGAATATTTCTTTTCATTATTTCAATCTCCTTCGGTATTGCGAGCAACTGCTCTCCAATACGCTGTTATTGTGCACCGTCAAAGAGCGTTTATACCGATCGGATTTTGCCGTTTTTTCCTTATTTTGTCAAAGTACCGCCGTCGGAATACAGCAAAAGAAAAATATGATCCTCCGCGCCCGTCTGCGTGTCCACATAGATCAGAGCATCGTTTTTGTTTTGATCCGAACACAAAAATTCATAAGCGTACGATTCATTGCCGCCCTCGGTCGGCACCACACACTTGCGCACGTGGCGCACGTACAGATCGGGATTGAGTTGCATGACTGCCTGTGCAATACGCAATGCGGGTTTTTCGATCTCACGGTCGGTGTGATTCATCAGATACGATGCCGCATCCAGAGAAAGAACTTTTCCGTCCGATAAAGACACGGAAACTTTGATAAGATCCGGATAGCAGATATGATCGTCCTGCTCGTAAGCAAAATTGACCGTACAAATGCCGTCATTCGTGGAATAGTAACTCTCAACCATGTTCTCATAGCCGCATTTTTGCAAAAAGTTCTGCGCGATGGCGATCGCATCTTCCCCACTGTAAACAATCTCCCCCGCAAAACGGTCACTCAAAAGCATATTCACATAACCGCCGCGTTTTGTGATCTGCAATTGCGTCCCGTTATGGTAAAAGTTGTAGGTTTCGATTTTACCTGCGTTTTCACCGTTTTCAATGATCTGTCTGACATCGTCTGCACCCAACAGATCGGCGGCGATCTGTTTTGCCTGCGTGCGCGTGATCTCATCTTCATTTTCAAGCAGAACCGACGTTTTTTTCAGCACACCGTCGGAAAACGGGCCGTCATACAAAAGCGTCGCATAATCCGAAAATGCTTCTTCGGCTCCGGCGGCGGAAAGATAGTATACAGCATCCGCCATGTCCGTGTTTTCCGTCTCCCCGTCCACCTGCTCAAATGAAAACGAACCGCTTTCCATCAGATCATTCATATACAGGAATTTATCCTGCAATATGCCTGCATAATCGGCAAGTTTGCTGAGATTTGCACGGTCTTCTTCGGTCAGCGTTTCGCCTGTTGCAAGTTTTCTGCCCAAGTGTGCAGTGTATGCCCCCGCCTGCGAAAGATACAGATAAACGTTCTCCATGACCGTCTGTCCCGAATCGAGTGTTGCCAATGCCGTTTTTGCACCGCTTGCATTTTTTTCAAGATCCGATGCGATCTGCGAAAACATAGGCACGGTGTTGGCATATACGCTTTTACGCAGATCGGTCTTCATGGCATCAAAGTGCTCGCACAGTTCAGCGATCGCCCGGTTTTGCGCCGTAATGACCTGCTGTTCGTAAAATGTCTTTTTTATGCTTGCGGCAGTTCCCCAGATCGTAAGCACCGCGACCAATGATAAAATAAAACTGATCGCACGTATTTTTTTTCGTTTTGTCATGCTGTTTGCCTCCGTGGACATTCGGTTTTTACTTTCATTATTCCCAAAAATATTTCATTATACATATTGCATTTTTGCACTGATTTTGAAAAAACAGATTGCACAAACGGACAATCGGTAGTATACTGTATTAGGCGGGCTCACATAGGGGTTTATACGGTTTTGAATGAAGCTTTTCGCCCTCAGCGAGCGTATACACCCTTAAAATACACAAAGTATTTTTGCGTGCGTCTGCACTCACTGTGAACAAAAATCTTCTGTTCAAAACTGCAAAGCACCAAAAAAGGTGAGGTTTTTCTGTAAGACAAGAAAAAACACGGAAAGAAAGACACCTGCCGGTGCTTTTTGACGCAGTATCACGGGGAAATATCCGTTTTTTGGCGTATAAATCGCTATGTGAGTCCGCCTTTGGTAAGTCTTTTTTTAGAATTTTTATACTTTCCGCAACGACTTACCCGGAAACGGAGGGATCCATTTGGACATTTATCTGGACAACAGTGCAACGACAAAGGTCTGCGATGAAGCGGTTCAGGCCATGACGCAAATGCTGACCGACAACTACGGCAATCCGTCC
>JAFQKN010000173.1 GCA_017396895.1 Clostridia bacterium | reverse complement strand
CGGGGCTGTCGCCCCTAAAACCATCCTGCGCTTTTTGAAGTATAAGGGGATTTCGCCCGTTGCGACGGGCGACGAAAGGCTCCGCCTCCCGACTCCGCAAGCTTTTAATAAAAGCTTGACCAAAACTTTTAATGGCTGACGACATCATAAAGTCACATATTAAATGAACCGCTAAATCATAATTGAATTGCAGCATCCCACAACTTTCCGTGAAGAACCAAAAAAAGAGCCGGCTGCAGATCTTGCAGCCGGTTTTGTGTTATCGGTGACTTGATAATTCTGTTGTTGTGCCATATCCAGTTTCGGAAGATACATTTTCATGTCCTCCGTGATCGCCCCCAAGGATTTGGTTGCATTGGCGGCCGTAAAACTCAATTTGCCGACCAGTTCAGCCGCCGCCATATCGGGCGGAACGTGCAGATACACGCGCAATTCAAAGTTCTGCGGTTCTGCGCGGGAATAAGAAACAGCGTCTTCCAACACCACGAATACGTTTTCCGTATTCTGCAACTGACCGCGCGTTTTTACAAGAAAGGAGTCAATGGTGTACGTATACGGTGAAAAATCCCAAGTTTCCGCAGTTACATTGAGTATAACACAGCACCACTGTGAGGAATCTTCTTCAGAGGGCAGGTTCGGATCATTCTGCGTGATCGCACAAACGGACAAACGGTTTACGGTAAAATCGGTGCGATTGCCTTCCCCCTCAAGAGAGAATGCGGCTGCAGTCATGGTCAGCACACCGACACAGGCAATTGCCACGCAAATGCTCAGCAAGGAATAAAATATTTTCGTAAAACGGCGAAGCAAACTGTTTCCTACTTTCTGTTACATTTTTACGCTCTAATAAATAATTATAAAGAATCAACATCACAATGTCAAGCAAAAGAAACAGGCAAATTTCCAACAAGTTTCACAGTTAAGATAATTTCAATTTGTACAATACTAACAAAATTCATAAAATCAAAATGAATCCTTTGAAATGCTTGACTTTTGTTTTTTGTGTCCATATAATGCAAGTGAGGAATGCCTTTTTATTCCTCTACTACAATAAAGCCTTTGAAGAGGTGATCGTTATGAACACTTTGTTCAACCGTCCCCTGCCTGCCTCCCTACAGGAAAGTTTTTCGTCCGTTTTCTGCGAAGAAGAACCGCTGTTTTGTGTCGTGGGTGACTTGAGTCTGCGTGCAAAATATGCGGAAAGTCTGCTGGCTTTCACAAAAACACACATCATCGCATTCGACTCCACCCATGCGCAGGAACCCGTGTGCATTGCCATCAGCGATGTGGAAGAAGCAAAAGTGAAACGTATGTACGGCAACGCATTGTTCCGCGTTACCAAAAAAGACGGCAGCCATGTTTCCATGCTTCGTTTTTCGTACGCTTCAGCCAATGTGGCAGACGCCGCCGCAGAATACGTCAACTCCGTCAACAAAAACGGTTGGGACGAAGAACTGGTTGAAGTGGTACGTTCGGTTTACAACAAACAGCGTTGTTTCTGTCCCAAATGCGGCAGAAAACTCCCATCCCCCGAAGCGGATTGTATCAACTGTGCTAAAAAAGGTCATATTTTCGCAAAACTCTCCAAGTACATCATCACCGAAAAAAAAGGATTGATCGTCTGCCTGTTGCTGTCGATCTTTACCACAGCCATGGCTCTTGTGCCGCCGTATATGACCAGCATCATGGTGGACACGGTTTTGCCGAATCAAGACCGTCGGGGCTTGATAAAAGTGATCCTGTTGCTGCTGATCTGCTACGTTTTGCAATATGCGGTCACGGGTTTCCGTTCCTACCTGCTTCGCGTAACAGGTTCACGTATCGTCATCAAACTGAAGAAAGATATTTATGAAAAAGCGCAGTACCTGCCGATGAGTTTTTACGATAAGACCTCCACCGGCTCGGTCATCAACCGCATCAACTCCGACACGGCCACCCTGCAGCAGTTCATTCTCAAGATCACACAGGAAGCCGTGGTGCAATTCTTCATGCTGTTCGGCATTCTTGCTATCATGCTTGCCATGAACTGGCGATTGACGCTGTTTTCACTCGTTCCCGTTCCGTTGGTCGCCCTCACAGGCCGTTTCTTCGGCAAAAAACTCGGCCCTAAATATATGCGTATATGGCGTCGTTCGTCTGCCATTTCCACCATTCTCGCCGACACCATTCCCGGCATCCGCGTGGTCAAGGCATTCACAAATGAAAAAGCCGCCGTACACAAGTTTGATGCATATTGCGACGATTGGTTGGAAGAAGACAAGACCGTTGCAAAAGTATCGGGTTTCTTCCCTGCATTCATGACCTTCCTTGTTACCTGCGGTTCGCTGATCATCTGGTTTTCGGGCGGACAGTACGTCATTGCGGGACATGAAGATTTTTCCATCGGTATTCTTGTATCGTTCATCTCCTACGCAAGTATGTTCTATACGCCCGTCAACTTCTTCGCCAATCTTTCCGACTCCTATCAGAACACCTTGGCATCGGTCGAAAAGATCATGGACATTCTGGATGCGGAGCCCGAACACGATTTCGGTCAGGGTGTCTGTCCCGAACGGATCGACGGTAAAATTGAATTCAGAAACGTCAATTTCTCCTTTGACCGTTCCAAAAAGGTGCTTTCCAATATCAACCTGACCATTGAACCGGGTGACATCGTCGGCATTGTCGGCACAACGGGTTCAGGTAAATCCACACTCATTAACCTGTTGATGCGATATTACGACGAATACGACGGAGAGATCCTCATTGACGGAAAAAATATCAAAGACGTGGACATGACTTACTACCGTTCGCAGATCGGTTTCGTACAGCAGGATCCCATGATGTTCCGCGACACCGTGTTCAACAACATCGCCTACGGTATGCCCAACGTACGTGTGGAACAGGTGCTTCACGCGGCGGACATTGCCAATGCCCACGGTTTCATCTGCAAACTGCCGGACGGTTATGACACAATGCTCGGTGAGCGTGGTGTCGGTCTGTCGGGCGGTGAACGTCAACGTGTTTCCATTGCACGTGCCATTCTCAAAAACCCGGGCATACTGATCTTTGACGAAGCCACCGCCGCCGTAGACAGCGAAACCGAAAACCTCATACAAACCGCCATTGAACGTCTCATTCGCGGCAGAACGACACTTATGATCGCCCACCGCCTTTCCACTTTGCGCAAAGCCAACAAGATCGTTGTTGTAGACAAGGGCGAGATCATTGAATGCGGTCCGCCCGAAGAACTGCTTGCAAAGAAAGGCAAGTACTACAAACTGGTACAGATCCAGTCCATGGGCGAAAAATACCTGACCGCCAAGAGCGAAGAAAATTTTGAATAAGGAGGGAACGGTATGATTCATTTTATTGAAGGACCGGAAGTCAAACTGACCGTCAACGACGGCATTTTTCTGGACGTAGAATTTGCAACGGGCGAAAGTTTTGAAATGCTCGAACCGCACTGTCTGTTCCCCATCAGCGGCAGAAACAAATACATCGTTCTGCTTGACAGCGAGGGCGAACAGGTCGCCATCATCCGCGACATTGAACAACTCCTGCCTGCATCCAAAGAAGCACTCGAAAGTTGCCTGAAAGAATATTACATGATGCCGCGCATTCTGCGCTTCATAGAAATGAGCGAAAAGTTCAAGATCTGGATGTGGACGTGCGAAACCGACCGCGGTATCATCACCTTTGAAATACGTAATCATATCACAGCGGTCAAACCCCTTTATGACGGACGCATTCTTATCAAGGACGCCAACGACAACCGCTATGAGATCCCCGATATCAACCAACTCGACAAAAAGAGCCGTAAAATGCTCGCACCCAAAATTTAAGGAGGCTTTTCCATGAAACTGATTATTGCTATTGTAAACAACGAAGACAGCGCTGTTGTCAGTGCCGCACTGACCCGTGAGCATTTTACCGTTACAAAACTTTCCACCACGGGCGGATTCCTGATGGTGGGCAACACAACTTTCCTCATCGGTGCACAGGATGAAGATGTACCGCGTGTCAAAGACATCATCAACCGCTTTTCGCAGACTCGTACCCATACACCGTCTACGACCGATTCGTTTGGCAGAGGTTTTTCGGAAGGGGCCATGCAGACACCCGTCACCGTCGGCGGTGCGACCGTTTTCGTATTAAACGTCGATTCTATGGACAAGTATTAAGAGGAAACGAATATGACAACCTATTCACTTTGGGAACACATCCCCGGGCTTTGTGAAGAAACACCCGTTCTGGATTTTTACCCTGCCGAAAACAAAAAAACAGATGCCTGTTTTGTCATTCTCCCCGGCGGCGGCTACGGCATGAGAGCAGAACACGAAGGCAAAGGCTATGCCGAAATGCTCAATGCCATGGGACTCAACGCATTTGTGTGCCAGTACCGTGTCAGTCCGCACCGCTTTCCGCTTCCATTGCAGGATGCGCGCCGTGCCGTACAATTCGTGCGCAGTAAAGCGGAGGAATTCGGCATTGCCCCGAACAAAATTGCGATCATGGGATCTTCTGCAGGCGGTCACCTTGCCGCGCTGACTTCCACATATCGCGAACCTGTCCCCCCTGCAACCGCAGATGCCGTTGATGCGTTTGATTTTCTGCCGAATGCAACCGTGCTGTGCTATCCCGTGATCTGGGAGGTTGACGAAAGTCAGATCACCCACGCAGGTTCCTATCAAAACCTGCTGGGAGATCAATTTGATACCATGAACGGAAAAATAAACCCTGCAAAACTGGTAAACAATACCACACCGCCCGCATTTTTGTGGCACACATCGGACGATGCGGCTGTGAACGTATGTAACAGTTTCCGTTACGGCGAAGCACTTCGCAACCGAAACATTCCCTTTGAAATGCACGTATTCCCCAACGGCCCGCACGGTTTGGGCGTTGCGGCAGACCGTCCTCACATACACCAATGGGTCAATTTGTTGAAGAACTGGCTGATCGACCTCGGTTGGCTGTAAATAGAACGCAACCGGGGTATGCAGATATCCCGGTTTTTTTGATGAAAGGATACAAAATGGACTTAAACGCGATATTGAAAAACCTGAAGAACTGCCCCTGCGGAAAATGTCACACCTGTGACGTAAAGACTGTGGAGATCGGTTCGGGACTTCTGCAAAAAACGGCCGAGATCCTTAAAAACAACAACTTTCCGACCGATATTCTTGTCGTTGCAGATAAAAACGAACTGCGCGCCGCAGACGGTATTCTTGACATACTGACACAAGGCGGATTCAACATCAGCCCCCTCATTTTTGAGGATCTTCGCGTTGCCGAATATGCAGAAAGCGAACGCATTGCCGCACTGAGTCGAGAAAAGGGCGGCATTCTGTCGATCGGCACAGGTTCGTGCAATGACATCTGCCGCAGAGCCGCCTTTGTGGAAAACAAACCCTTTGCGATCTTTGCAACAGCACCGTCCATGGACGGTTTTGCTTCGGACTCCAGCCCCTTGACCGCCAACAATTTCAAGATCTCCTATCCTGCCAAACAGCCTGACATTATCATCGGCGACACCGCTGTGTTGGCCAAAGCACCGGCCGAACTGAAAAGTGCCGGCTTTGGTGACATGATTGCAAAATACACGGCTCTGGTGGATTGGAAGATCGCAAACTTAACCATCGGAGAACCGATGTGCGAACGGGTTGCCGACGTCACCCGACAAGGCTTGATGCGTGCGGTGAGCCTTGCAGACCGTGTGACCGCCGAAGACGAAGAAACCGCAGGCGCGATCTTTGAAGGGCTGATACTGACAGGCATGGCCATGCAGTTGGGCAAAACCACCCGTGCGGCTTCGGGTGCGGAGCACGTGGTCTCGCATTTTTGGGAATGTAAAAAACTGGAGCAGGGCTTGCTTTCGGATTTTCACGGCAAAAAATGCGGCGTCGCTACGCTGATGGTAACACGGCTTTACAAAGAACTGGCCGCCATGGAAAACCCTGTTTTTGTAAGCGATCAGACCGATTGGGACACCGTGTATGCCATTTACGGCGAGCATTTCCGTTCGGAAGTGGAAAAATTCAACACCCCGACCGTTACGGATGAAACAAGTCCCGAAATTCTTGCGAAAGTTTGGCCGGAGATCCGCCGCATCATACTGGAAGAACTGCCCTCTGTGGAAAAACTGACGGAGCTGATGCAAAAAGCAGGCTGTGCAACCACGGCAAAAGAGATCGGCGTTGCGGATGACCTTGCCGTAACGGGATTGCAATACCATCCCTATATGCGCCACCGCATGATGCTCACACGCCTTGTTCCGATGTTTAAAGATGTCGAGCCGGACTGGAAAACTCTGGCGGGCATTTAAGAGGATCTACACGGGAAACTGAAAAAGTTAAATTATGATTTATGTAACAAAGCAGCCAATCACGGGGACGGCTTCTGTGATTGCCGAAACAGATATACAAACGGCAATCGCATGAACTGTCCCCTGATTTGCGGACTGAAAAACAAATGAAAAAACTTCTCTTTTTCAATTCTAATCATTTTGCATTTTGTATCTTTTGGCTTTGTGTCCATCATCAATCAGGGGACAGTTCATGTGATTGACCTTTTTTATTCTTGTATGGTCAATCACAGAAGCCGTCCCCATGATTGACTCCCCGCACTCACCGCTAAATCATTATTTACCTTAATAACAACCACCCCAAAACCTTCCCTAAAAAAACCATTTACGGATCTTTGCAGAAAAAACGACACCTGTCATGACGGCAGGTGTCGTTTTGCGTTTATTTATAAATTGTTTGTTGCCGTAGCTCAGCCGCCGAACAGGCTTCTGAACCATTCAATAATGCGGCGGAAGAAATCACCGAGTTTTTCGAAGAAGGATTTTTCCTTTTGCGGATTGTTGGTGATCTCATCGTCCAAAGCATTATCACCCGAGGTGAAAACAAGAATGGAGATGTCGCTCGTTACGTTGTGAATGGTGTAGTAGCCGTTTTCATCGGGATAATAAGCACCGCTGCCTTCAACCTTAACGGTATAGCCCTTGTTGTTGACAAGTTTGAACGTGACATCGGAGCCGTAGGGATAGCGGATCGTGCTTTCCTCGACAGTCTGGCCGTTGATGATATAACCGCCGCCTGCCTGGCTCATGGGGAACCAAACGATCACGTATCTTTCATCGTCTTCCGGATCGTCAACCACTTCCTGCGTACCCGTTACGGAAACGGAGCCTGTGCAGTAGCCGTCTGCGGAATAGCAATAGATCTGTGTGGTACCCGGCCCGACAATGGTCACAAGACCGCTTGTGCCGACGATGGCAACCTTTGCATCCATGGATACCCAGTTAACGGCAAGATTGGTAGCATTATCGGGGCGAAGAATATAATCAAGCTGAACGGTCTGACCGACAGGCAAGGTCGTGGAGGACGGTGCCGTCACTTCCAGCCATGTTACGTAAATGGGAGTTACACGGATGGTACAGAATGCAACCAGCTCGGGCTTTTCAAGACTGCGTACGCAGATGCTTGTGGTACCGACGCCGACTGCCGTGACAAAACCATTGGAATCGACCGTTGCAATGCTATCATCCACCGAGAACCATTCGACATCCGGATAATCGGCATCAACGGGATATACGCTTGCGGTCAACTGCAATGTTCCGCCGTTGACAAGGGTGACGTTGGAGTAGTTGAGCACAACACTCTGCACAAAGCGATAGACAGAGAACTGTGCATAATAGGTCTGTGCACCTTTCACTTCCGTCACAGCGGGTGACCAACCGCTGAACGTGTAAGCAAACTGGCTGTTGGGAGCCTTATTGGGCGTTGCACCCGTGTATTCGGGAAGTTCACCGTAACGGTAGGTCTGTTCGAGCAGAACAGAATCGTCACGCATCCATGTGACAGTGTAGTAACGGTCGGTGGTATCAAACAAAGCAACGTAGGTTGCATCGCCCGTAACGGTAACGATTTCCTTGTTCCAACCGCTGAACGTATACGTGTACTGTGCGTCTTCCTGTTTGGTCGGAATTCCGTCATAGGAAGGCATTGCGCCGTAGTACCAGTGTGCAATGCGTTCAGCACCGTCAACAACCCAAGTGATCGCATGGATCGTGGGTGTCCAAACGGCTTTCAGAGATACATTGCCGTAACGTCCCGTAAGGACTGCAGAAACAGCGGTTGTAGTGTTGAGGATCCAACTTCCGCCTTCGGAAACAACAAGCCAACCGGCAAACAAACTACCCTCTTTGGTCGGGACGGGAAGCATATCGGTAGACGTAATGTTGTACGTCACGGGATAAGATGCGGGCATTTCGCCGCCGTTTGCGTTGTAGGTAATGGTGTATTCACGCAAAGTATAAACTGCCGTGATCGTCAGGTTCTGTGCGGGCATGGTCTGCGGAACGGTACCGATATCCCACGCTACATTGTAACCGAGTTTATCGGGTGCTCTGCGCTGTGTCACTGCGGCACCGTAGGCATACGTTTCGGTAGAGGACGTACCTTCGATCACCCATGTGACGGTATAGCGGTTGATCTGCCACTGTGCCTGCACGGTGAAATCACCGTAATTGCCTGCAAGGGCTTCATTGAGGTCAAGCACCTGTCCCTGTTTCCAACTGCCGTCACCAAGCAGAACATACCAACCCGTAAACGTATAACCCTCACGGCTGACGGTGGGCAATGTCTGCGTTCCGTCGATGGTATAGGTCATATCGTATTCGGCAGAACCGTCTGCGGGATAAACGGTGACGGTGTATTCGGTTGCCGACCACTGTGCAACGAGCGTGACCTCACCGTACATTCCGGGAAGAACGCCTGCGTTGTAAGAGGTATTGCCGTCCCAGTTGCCGACAGCGGAAACGGGTTTCCAACCTGTGAAAGTGTAACCGTCGCGGCTCGGAGCAGGCAAAGCAACAGTGCCTTCGACATTATAGATCACTGTGTCATTTTCCACCGTACCGCCGTTGGCACGAAGCGTTGCGGTGTAGTCAACAACACTCTTTGTGAAGATCGCATAGTATTCCACGTTCTGTCCCTTAACAAGAACAGGAAGTGTTGCAAGAATTTCTCCGTTTTCGGTATCGGACCAACCTGCAAAGGTGAATTTGTAACCTTCGGCGTCCGCCTTGACGGGGGTGGTGTAATAAGCAGGGACATCGCCTTCAAAACCGTAGGTGATGTTGGCAACACCGTCAATGTACCAGGTAACGGTAACAGGATCGGTGTTTTCCGTGAATATAGCCGTATAGGT
>JAFQKN010000172.1 GCA_017396895.1 Clostridia bacterium | reverse complement strand
GTAGGAATCAATGGCCGCGAAAATGTATTCCATCGTTGCGAGAGCATCTCTGCCGCTGGCTCTGAGATGTTCCTTGTCGACCTTGTTTGTTACGTCTTCAAGGAATGCATGAATGCGGATGGGGAAGGTGGCACCGAAGTCCGTAACACCTGTGTTGGTAATGACGGGCTCTTTGTCTTTCTGCCATACGGTCAGTTTTTCCACGCAGTTTTCAATGCAGAACGTGCCCTTCGTGCCGGCAAGTTCATAACTCCACCAACCGCCCAGACCGAAGTGTGCATCACCGCGCTGGGAAAGAAGATAACCTACGCAACCGTTCTGGAACTGCATGTGGATGCTCTGAATGGAGAGCATCATGTCGCCGCCCTGACGTCTTGCACCGGGTTTATCCATGAACGCCTGAATGTATTTGACGTCACCGCTGAAATGACGCATGACCGAGAACGGATGGGTGAGGAATGCCTTTGCGTGGGAATACGGATACTGCCAACGGGATGTGGGATCAATGTTGGGAACATCCACGGTGCTTCCGTTGAAGCCGACTTTTGTAAGTGCGTAGACCTGTTCACCGATCTCACCGTCGGCAATGAGTTTATCAGCCATGAATGCAGGTTCGGAGAAATAATGGTTGAGATTGCAACCGAGATACAAGTCCTGCTGACAGGCAAAACGCACCATTTCTCTTGCTTCTTCAATGTCGTTGGAAATGGGTTTTTCGGTTAAAACGTGTTTGCCTGCGGCAAGTGCTTCCATAACGGGAACGTAGTGCCACGAACCGTTTTCAATACCGGAAGTTGTGACGTCCACGATGTCCAGTTCGGGATGAGCATTGAGCATTTCTTTGACGGTGTAAAACTTTTCAACACCGAATTTTTCAGCCGCTTCATCGGCTCTTTCTTTTCTGAGGTCGCACACGCAGACCAGTTCTGCAAGTTCATCCGCAATATAAGCGTTACAATGGGTATGACCGATGCCGCCCATACCGACGACGCCGACTTTCAAAGGAGAATTAGCCATAATCATTATCCTTTCTGATCGTATAAATTATTCCGTAATATCTTTGACCTGAATGACAGCACCGTTGTTTTCAATGGAACGGATGGCGGCGTGAATGACGCGGGAGGCTTCAAGCCCTTCTTTGCCGCTGCCGTCGATGTCTTCGGGTTTGCAGCCTTCATCCACCTGACGGACGAAGGAGTGGATCCTGTCTTTGAATGTGTCATAGAAGCCCTGGAAACCGTCAAACACGGGATTTGTGTAGACTTCCTTGAGATAAGTTTCCGCAGGATACAGCACCGCTTCTCTCCACATATCCTCAAACACGAATCTGCCGTCCGTGCCTGCCACTTCACAGCGTTCCATGGGGTGGCCTCTGCGGATATCATAGGAACTGGTCAGATGTCCGACCGCACCGTTTTCAAAACGCATATTCGTGCTCTGTGTGGAATAAATGTCTCTGCCGCTTGCTTTCATGGCAAAGCAGGATACTTCCTTGATCGGACCGCAGAAATACTGCATGATGTTCACCGAATGGGGATTGAGTGCTTTCAGGTGATAATATACCGAATCCAGCGGCATGAATTTGCCGATCCAGAGAGCCATGTTGCAGAACAGCAATTCACCGATCCTGCCGTCCTCCTGCCATTTTTTTGCCTGTCTTGCGGCAGGGGTGAAACGGTGGTTCATGTCAATGCCGTAGCAAAGCCCCTTTGCGGCGGCGGTGTCCACCATTTCCTGTGCAAGGCGGATGCTGTTTGAAATGGGTTTTTCGCCCAAAACGTGACAGCCGTGTTCAAATGCCTGCATGGTGGGTTCGTAGTGGTCGCTTGAATATTCATATCCGCCCGTGGTGACCGAGCAGATGTCGGGTTTGAGTTCCCGGAGCATTTCTTCCGCACTCAGAAAGTACGGTACGCCGTATTTTTCGCCTGCGGCCTTTGCGCGTTCGGGGATCTTATCGCAAACGCCGACAAGTTCAGCGAGATCTGTTTGTGTATAAGCAGTGGCATGGTTATTGCCGATCGGGCCCATGCCGATCACACAGGTTCTTTGCATTTTTTTTAACCTCTTATTCCGTAACGCCCATGGCTTCAAGTTTATCCTGTAATTTCTGTGCCGCTTCGGGATCACCGATTTGAAGCTAATTGTATGCTTCATCACTGGATTCAATGGGTCTTCCGAAGCCGTTCCAGTTGAGATTGGTGTACATGGGATTCTCGTGTCCTACTTCTTTTTCACGTTTTGCAATGTGTGCCATCATGCGTTCATGCAGGAACTTGACGACCTCGGGGTTTTCGTCTGCCACATTGTGCAGTTCACCCGGATCTTCAATGAGATTATACAGTTCAACGGGCGGCAGGTAATGGAAATCGGGCTCAAGGGCTTCAATGAGTTTCCATTCGGGTGTTCTCCAACCGTGCTTACGCATCCATGTGGCTTCCGTGATGTAAAATTCGGGCTGTTGCTGAACACCTTCGGTGAATACCTTGGTCATGTCTCTGCCGTCGAATTTTACGCCGCAATCTTCAATACCTGCAACCGCCAACAACGTGGGAACGATGTCCTTGGTCTGCGTGATGTCGGACACTCTGCCCACGTAGGGGAACTTGGAATAACGGAAGCAGAACGGAACGTTCAGGCAGTTATCGTAAATGGAATGATGATCGAAATAGCAATGGTGGTCGGTCAGTGTTTCACCGTGGTCGGAAGTGAATACGACGATGGTATCGTCTTCAAGACCGAGGGTTTTCAGTCTGACGAGTACGCGGTTGATACAGGAATCCATGTATGCGACCGAACCGTCGTACTGTGCAACGATGTATTGAGCATCGGTACATCCTTCGGGGAACCATGTCAGGAAATAGTCACGGAAAGGCTTGAAAGAATAGCACTCGCGAAGCGATGTGTTCTTGGGATCGAATTCATCGTCCTCATAGAACATACGGTCAAAGGGCTTGGGTGCATAGTAGGGGGAGTGCGGATCCATGTGGCGCATAAAGAGAAGCCACGGCTGATCCTGCGATGCCAGTCTGTCCAGTTCGGGCAGGATGACTTCGTTGATCTTGTCTGCCTTTTCGGGATTCCAATCGGGATAGGTCAGATAATTGTCAAATCCTCTGCCGGAGTGACCGCCGATGTATGTAGAAGTATAGCCGTACTTTTTGAGAATTTCGGGGAGCGTGGTGACCGCATCCGTCAGCGGGCCTTCGTGGCGAAGGGCAACGCAATCGGTGCTGAAACAGTCGCAACCCGTGAGCATGGAGGCATAACCGGGTGTGGTGGGGATGGACGGGCTGTACATATTTTCAAACACAACGCCGTCTTCTTCGATGAATCTGTCGATGTGCGGTGTGGTCAAACGGTCGTAACCGTATAAACTCATGTGGTCGCTTCTCAATGAGTCAATGCCGAAGAATAAAATATTCGGGTATTTATTAGCCATTTCTCTTTCTCCTTATCTTGCACCTAATTTTTTAAGACAGGCATTCATATAGCCGTAACTTTCTGCGGCAATCGCGGTTGCATTTGCCATGGTCTGTTCACCGCCGATGACTTCCAGACAAACGGGGCCGTCGTATTTTGCATCCACCATAGCGGTGAAATAACCGTACAGATCAATGTCACCTCTGCCGCAGGCCTGCATCATCGGTTCTCCGGGGGAGGGGCCTTCGCCTTTGCAGTCGCGGATGTGAATGTGCTTCATGGCATGAATGACCTTGGGCAGTTCAAGGGCGGGATTTTCACCTGCTCTGTGAATATGGCTGGGATCCATGTCCACGCCGAATCCTTCAAGGCCGATCTCTTCCACCATGCGAAGCGTGGTAGCCGTATCGTGAACGGCGGCTCCTACGTGAGCCTTAACGCAAAGCGATACGCCGAAACTCTTTGCATCCGCCGCGGAAACGGCAATCGCTTCCATGGCTTCTTTGAAGGATTCTTCATCTCCCGTACTGCCGCCCGAACCGATGTTTGCAACGGGAATGCCCAGTTCCGCACAGGCTTCAAATGCGGTCAGCAGTCTGTTTCTGTCACGCGATGCGACTTCCGTGGACAGGAAGGGGAGATTGTAATATTCAGAAATGCTCAGCAGTTCGCTTTTGCGCATTTTCCATTCACTCAGTTTCAGATGCTCGCACATTCCCTCAATGGCGGAGATCTCAACACCGTCATAACCGCAACGGCTGATCATTTCTGCCGCTTCACGGAATGTGAATGCCTTAAAAAGAACGCTGTTTACGCCGAGTTTAATCAAATTGTATCACTTTCCTTTCGGTTTGTGTTTTAATTTTGTATGCTATGCACATACAATTTCACTTTAATGCAATTACTTGTAAAAGTCAACCCTTTTTTTATGGAGAGAATAAAAAATTTATATTAAATATGTTTTTTATTTATTCACAGTCCCATTCTTATCTCTTGTTCGGATTGATTTTGATATGCCGATGTGATATAATGTAAAATAATGCATTATTTTTGGTCGAAAAGGGGATTTTGTTATGCGTGTCACCCGACAGAATGAAGCCGCCAAAGCCTTTGCACAGTATTGGCAGGATAAAGGCTATGAAAAAGGGGAGAGCCAACCGTTCTGGCTTTCTTTGTTGCGTGATGTTTACGGTGTGGAACAACCCGAAAAATATATCACCTTTGAAGAACAGGTGAAAATTGACCATACGAGTTTTATTGACGGCATGATTCCCGCAACGCACGTTTTGATTGAACAAAAAGGCAAGGGAAAAGACCTTCGAAAACCCATTAAACAGTCGGACGGATCCTTGCTGACACCCTTTCAGCAGGCACAGCGTTATTCTGCCGTTTTGCCCTATTCTCAAAGACCGCGTTGGATCATTACCTGCAATTTTGAAGAGTTTTTGATCTACGACATGGAAAAGCCTACCGGTGAGCCCGAACGGATCTTGCTGAAAGATTTTGAGAAAGAATACTACCGCTTGCAGTTCATGGTCAACGTTGAAGATGAAAACATCAAGCGTGAAATGGAAGTTTCCATTCAGGCGGGCAATCTTGTAGGTTTACTTTATGACGAGATCTTAAAACAGTACATAGATAAAACCAATCCCCGTTCTTTGCAAAGCCTGAATATGCTTTGCGTACGCCTTGTATTCTGCCTGTATGCGGAAGATGCCGGTATTTTCGGCGGACACAATAAGTTTCATAATTACATCAAGTCTTTTTCCGCAAAGGATATGAGAAAGGCTCTTATTGAACTGTTCAAAATTCTTGATACAAAGCCCGAGGATCGCGATCCTTACGAGGAAGAAATGCTCGCATCGTTCCCGTATGTTAACGGCGGTCTTTTTGCCGATGAAAACATTGAAATTCCGCAAATGAACGATACCATCCGTGATCTGCTTTTACGCAAGGCAAGTGAGGATTTTGACTGGTCTGCGATCAGTCCCACCATTTTCGGTGCCGTTTTTGAAAGTACTCTCAATCCCGAAACAAGACGTTCGGGCGGTATGCACTATACCTCTATTGAGAATATCCACAAGGTTATAGATCCTCTTTTTCTTGACGAACTTCGCGAAGAATTGCAGGAATTAAAAGAGATCAAAGTTGAAAAAACAAAAGAAGCAAAGCTCGCCCAATTCAGAAAAAAACTGGCTTCGCTTACTTTCTTTGATCCTGCCTGCGGCAGCGGTAACTTTTTGACGGAAACTTATATATCTCTCCGCCGCCTTGAAAACGAAGCACTCGATGCCGTTTCTTACGGACAGATATCTCTTGACTTCGGCAATATTATTGAGGTGTCGATCGGTCAGTTTTACGGTATTGAAATCAACGATTTTGCCGTCACCGTTGCCAAGACCGCCCTTTGGATCGCCGAAAGCCAGATGCTGAAAGAGACGGAAAATATCATTCACATGAATCTTGACTTTTTGCCGCTGAAATCCTATGCCAATATCGTTGAGGGCAACGCACTGCGTATCGATTGGGAAACCGTTGTTCCTAAACACAAACTCAACTACATTATGGGCAACCCGCCGTTTGTGGGATATTCATTGCAATCTGCCGAACAGAAAAAAGATATTCTTTCAATTTATATTGATGAAAAAGGTAAGCCTTATAAAACTGCAGGGAAAATAGACTATGTCGCGGGATGGTACTTTAAGGCAGCAGAATTGATGCAGAATACCAATATCCGTACGGCTTTTGTTTCAACCAATTCAATTACACAAGGCGAACAGG
>JAFQKN010000019.1 GCA_017396895.1 Clostridia bacterium | reverse complement strand
TTGTTAAAGAAATCAGTCAGGGCAGTCTTTAAATACTCAACACATTCTTCGTTTCCAAGGTCGGCTGATCTGCCCTGTTGTGAAATTCTTTGGTAGCCAAACCAATCCGGGTGGTCAATAGAGTTAAACTCGCCATACTGATCGGAAGACATCATATCATAGTCAACTGTGTCATGGAGAAGAACATAAACTGTCCAGTGGATGCCCTTGTCATTGAGATACTGACCGAATTCCGGCATTGTTGTGCAGCCTTCACGGTTGATCATGTGAATATGTTCAGGATTTCTCAACTCCCATGAGCCTTCGAGCTTACCCCAGTTGACATCGTAATTATTAAGACGTGCCCACCAGCCGTAGTCCCATTTTACAGACTCAAGTCCGCGTTCTTCGGCTTCTGCAATAATCCATTGATGGTCGTTCTGAATGAGGGGTTCGTTGGGATTGTCGCGAAGTGTGGCGGTAGCCTTGCAGTCAAAGAACCACTTCTTGAAGGTGTTGCTTCCGTCATCAAGAGATCCATCGTAAACACCGTAATAAACAGGCGGGAATACGAATGTGTCACCTGCGGGAACGATCGTCAAAAATTCTCCGCCGTGCTCGGAAACTTCATCCATATCAACGGATAAGGTCAGGCGTTCGCCGTCATTGCTGGTGGCAAGAATTCTGCCTGTGGTCCATTCAAACGCGGTATAGAAGCCGTTGTCGGAGCCGTTGGTTACATAGATCATCGGAAGATAGAAGTTTTCTGTGTAATGGATCGAGGAAGTAAACGACGTTACCACGTTGAGATCCGAAGTTATATCATATAGCTCGATTCCCGTGCCTTCATTAATGTGACCGTTGCGGTGGAGATAACCTTCTGCAAGGTAACCTTCCTTTTTGATCGCCATTACGGATGCGTCATCGTTAAGGGAATCAAAGGAAATCGAAGAGAAAGAGTCGGGCATAATGTAGAGCCCATCTTCGGTGGACTTGTTGATCAGATTCATTCTGAATTCAAAAGGCCCGTTGAGGCTTTCACTTGCAAGGCACAAAACTTCAAGTCCTGCAATACCCGTGCTGTCCTCGTAGATGAACTTGTAGCCTGTGATCTCCACGCCGCTTTCGGTCAAGCTTACGTCCTCACGGTCAACATAGTTCCAATTGAACTTTACAGCTTTGCTTGATGCGGTAGTACCGTCGGTCTGCTTCGGTAAAGCATACTCGGAGTTTTCTGCTACGAGAGATTTGCCCGAAGCTTTTGTTGCAAGGTACGTAACCTTAAGAGAGTTGTTTGTAGGAATCAGACGGATCTCTGAATCTCCGCTGAAAAGAGCAACTTCAACGTCTTTGGTCTGCTCTTTTTCGGGCTGATCAATGGCGGGATCCTTTGATTCGTCGATAGTTTCGTCCGGTGTGTCGCCCTGACAGCTCATCAGCATTGCCGCGGATGAAACGCATGCAAGACACAAAAGAAATGACAGTAGTTTCTTCATGATTTTACCTCGTTCGTTATTTTTATTACAAATTTAGTAATATTAATTATATTTTAACATATCATACGTGTCATGTCAATATAACTTTTGCGTCAACTTTTGTGCCAAAATGGTAATATCGCGTCAAAACCAAATAAAAAAACTGCCGTATCGGGGATAAACCCAATACAGCAGCTTGATTTTTTATCTTATTTACTTAATATCCACAGATTTTCCTGTCTGAGCAGATTCGTAGATAGCGTCAAGGATCTTCATGAGTTCAACGCCGTCTTCTGCGGTAGCACGGCATTCTGCCTTACCTTCGGCTGCATCAACAAATCCCTTGATTTCGGAATTGAATGCACCAACAAAATCAAATGCAGTGTTGCCCTGGGGAGCGATGTTAACGAACATGCCTGCCATATCGGAGTACATTTCAACATTTCCGTCGATGCTAAGACCTGACTTTGTACCGAAGAGCTGAACAGTACCTGTGTCCTTGGGAATGTTGAGGTTAAAGCTTGCTTCAACCTGAAGAGTGAATCCGTTGTCAAAGCGGATCATTGCAGATGCAAAATCTTCTACAGTATACTGATACTTGTCTGCGCCCTTGGGCTTTTCCCATGCCATTTCAGCTCCGGCAGCACGGTTGCAACCGAGATTATTGTATGTAACACCGAATACGGATACAGGCTTCGGATTACCTGCAAGATAACGGGTAAGGTCAATAACGTGAACGCCAAGGTCGATGAGAGGGCCGCCGCCGGAGTAGGACTTGTCACCAAACCAGCCGCCGGGACAACCGTTTCTTCTGAGATATGTAGCCTTTGCGTAGTAAATGTCGCCCATGCATCCTGCATTGGAAAGTGTGCGGATTGTGTCAGCGTCACGACCGAAACGGCGTACAAATCCAACCTGCAGAAGCTTTCCTGTTTCCTTTGCTACCTTGATCATTTCTTCAGCTTCAGCCGCATTCATTGCCATGGGCTTTTCGCAGAGAACATTTGCGCCGCCGCGAAGTGCAGCAATGGTTGCATCCTTGTGAGCAGCATTCCAAGTTGTAACGCTTACACAGTCAAGATCTTCCTTTTCCATCATTTCATTGAAATCGGTGTAAGTGCGGGGAATGTTGTACTTTTCGGCATAGCGCGCCAGCTTTTCTGCATCGATATCGCAAGCCGCAACGACTTCAACTCGATCTCCAAGCGCAATGTAGCCGCCCATATGGGAATTGCTGATGTTACCGGTACC
>JAFQKN010000171.1 GCA_017396895.1 Clostridia bacterium | reverse complement strand
GTTTATACTCTGCGTTTTATCGTTCTTTTTTTTGTCAATTTCACTACAAATGACAGTAAAACTTACTGTTTCAGTCGTTTAGCGTTTAGCACTTAGAACTTAGCACTTAAATTATGATTTATGCACATAAATCATAATTTATCTTTTTTCCGATCCCCCAACTTTCCGTGAAGAACCAAAAAAATAACAGGTACTTTTTGCTTGCTGAACGCTTAAAAATACCTGTTATAATCATGTTGTAAAACGCTGAAAGAGTTTGAAAAGGGTCGTGTTGCTATCGGTTATTTGCCTGACGATGCCTTATTCTGCATTCTTTTCAAGCATGGTATGTGCGGCCAGGGCAACACGGGCAATGTCGGCATTGTACAAGGGATAGGCATGGTCGATCGCATCAAGAGCATAGAAACGCATGTAACTCACAACGCTGTCTGCATCGCCCATGATCGCGGCGGCAAGGACATTCGAGCCCCAGCAGAATTCGGACGGAATATCATAGTTTTCCCAATTATAGGCCTCGCAGAACGAATCGTAAAGATTTCTTGCACGCACGGTATCCACACCGATCAGACCGTGAATGATCGGGAACAGCTGTGCAGTTGCACATGGATAGAATTCATCCCAAGAGAACGCAAAGGCGGCTGTGCCGTCTGCAAAGATGCCAGCCTCATAATATCCGCCCTCTGCATTCCACAGAACATTTTCAATGCTCTGTGCAACGGTTTTTGCGGCATATTCGCATTTTTTAAGGGTAAGCATATCTGCAAATTCCGACACACCGATCGTATTAAGCAGTGCGGCAGCTGCAAGTGCACCTTCATACACCTCACAGTTATCCATAAGGAATTTCACCGCATAATCGGGCTTGGCATTGGTCAGACCGAAGCTGTAGGTCGACAGCATTGCCTCGGCAATACGGATAATATCGCGTGAGCGGGAAACGATATACTCCTTGTCGGCGGTTGCTTCATAATATGCATTGACAACCGTCAGGAAGGTTGCCGCGTATGAATCGGTGGAGTCATAAGACGGCTCGCCGTTGGTGACATTTTCGGCAGTAACCTTGCCGTTTTCAACGGTCAGGGTGTAATCATAAATCGTACCGTCCACACCGTTATAATCCGTTGCGGCGGTATTGAGATGCTCAAAATGCCATTCCATGTATGATTTGACCTCATCCGCATAGTTTTCGGCATCGGTGAGCAGTGCCAAAGCCGCGATGTCGGCAAAATACGGATTGACGGTCACTTCGCCGTTTTTATTGCCGGTCATGGGAATCGCACCGTTGTCGAGTTGTGTGTATGCAAGCCATGCAAGCTCGGAGGTATAAATACCTTCAAGCAGCAATGTATCGGCGGTCGACAGTTCTGCATTGAATGCAGTGTCGGGATCCGCAATTTCCAAATCGGCAGGCTTTTCGGCAACAAAGCCGTTAAAGAATGATGTCAGAATCATCACAACAACAGTCACAATCGATAATAAAATCTGCATAATATTTTTCCTTTTTTCCAAAAATTTTTTTTACAGATATTATAATACAAAAGCATAAAAAGTGCAAGCGGTTTTTAATTGCATTTTCAATATAGCCGTTGCAAAACAGCACGATATTGTGTATAATATATGCGGGTGATGATAATGCTTCTGTATCACGGCAGCAATCTGACAGTAGCCGTGCCGAAACTTGTTCCGCAGAACCGCTTTCTTGACTTCGGTTACGGTTTTTACACTACAACAAATAAAGCACAGGCAATCGAAGCCTTGAAAGTCAAAAAACTGTACAATCAGTTGGTTTTTTCTTCTGAAAAATCCCTTTCTTTTCTGCGCTTTATAGGGACGGTTCCCGGAGAGGAGTTCTGATGGAACAAAAAAAATTTGAAGCAATGCTTGTTTTGATCGTTCCGCAAGTGATCGGTTTGATCGTCACACATTATGAACTTGACGAAGTGACGGCCACGCAGTCTTTTTATGAATCAAAAGTGTATGAACTGTTGGAATCGGAAGATACAAAACTGTGGCATCTCAGTCCGTTGACTCTGTTCAATATGTACGACGAAGAAAGAAAGACGGGCAAGATCACATTTCCGGAGGGATAACAATGAGCAAACAAGGGGATTTTTTGATCTACTGCACCGAGCAGTATAAAACCGCAAAAAATCTGACCGGCAGGCAAGTGGCCGAACTGTTCAGCCGCTACAGCGTGTGGGATTATATTTATTCCTGTTTTGAAGCCTTGCATACAACGGGGGCAAATTATATTGTGGAAGATATTGACCTGTTCATTGCCGCGCGTCTCTGATGCGATCTGCACAAATTTTTTGTTTTTCAGTTGGCAAATTTGCCAAAGTTTTCCGCAAATTTGTCATTGACAAGGGTGCGTGTTTGATGTATAATAATGCGCGAAATAAGGGGAAAGCAGGTGCACAAACATGACGGCTATGACGGCAAAAATGAGCAGCATGATGTCGGACTGTTCGTCTTTTGCTTTTGATTTTTGCACTTGCACCGCCGCCGCTTTTTCAGCTGAAACAAATATTGCTTTTTGATCTCTCCGTTTTTGTCGGAGAGTTTTTTTTTGACCGAAACGGCGAAGCGTGTCGAAACAAATCTTGACAGGCTTATAATGTTGGTTTATAATAAATATTTAGATATATGGGGTGCAAACCCCGAACGGAGGGACCTGTTAAAATGAAAAAGGCTTACCTTGTCCTGCAAAACGGACGCATTTTTGAAGGAAAACGCTTCGGCGCTGACGGCGACACGGTCGGAGAACTGATTTTTTCCACCGGCGTGGTCGGTTATATGGAACTGCTGACAAAACCTGCCGCCGCAGGACAGATCATCGTCGGCACCTTCCCCGTTACGGGTTGCTACGGCACGCAGAGCGAAGACGAACAGAGTCAGGTTTCCCCTGCCGCATTCATCGTGCGTTCGGTCTGCGAAACTCCCTCAAACTTCCGCAGTGAAGGAACGCTGTCGGATTGGATGGAGAAAAAAGGCATTGTCGGTCTGTGCGACATCGACACGCGCGCGCTGACCGCCATCATCCGCGATGAAGGTGCGCAGATCGCCGCCGTTTCCGATTCCGCAGATGCGGCTCTTGCCCTGATCGACGGCTTCAAAGGTCTTCCCGTGGGCGCGGGCTGTAAAGAGGGGTACACCGTAAAAGCGGAAAACGAAAAATTCAAAGTGACACTGGTGGATCTCGGTGTCGAAAAATATGTGATCAACGAACTGACCAAGCTCGGCTGTACGGTCAAGGTCGTGCCGCAGAACACCGCAGCAACGGAAATTCTTGCGGACAAGCCCGACGGTGTGTTCATTTCCGACGGCCCGGGCGATCCGACCGACAACAAAGATCTGTTGCGCGTGTTGGCAGGACTTTTGGGCAAAGTGCCCGTATTTGCAGTCGGCCTCGGCCATCTGGCCGCCGCACTTGCACTCGGCGGTAAATTGGTGACACTGAAAAGCGGTCACCACGGTGCCAACCAGCCCGTTGCCTATCTCAAAGGCACTCGCACCTACATCACCACACAGCACCACCGACTTGCCGTGGATGCGGAAAGTCTGCGCGGCAAAGGTATGCCGCTGTTTGTCAACCGCAACGACAACACAAACGAAGGTATGGAATATGCCGTATTCAACGCCATGACCGTGGCTTTCTCCCCCGACAAAGTCACAAGCCATCAGGATACGGGCTTCCTGTTCAAAAAATTCATTGAAATGATGGAGGGTTGAGTTTATGCCGCTGGATAAAAACATTAAAAAAGTTCTTGTGATCGGCTCGGGCCCGATCGTAATCGGACAGGCCGCTGAATTCGACTATGCAGGTGCGCAGGCCTGCCGCGTGCTCAAGAGTTTCGGTCTGGACGTCGTGCTCGTTAACTCCAACCCGGCCACCATTATGACCGACCAGGCATTGGCAGACGAAATTTATCTTGAACCGTTGACCGTGGAAAGCGTCAAGCGCATCATCCGCAAAGAAAAACCCGACTCCCTGTTGGCAGGTTTGGGCGGACAGACCGGTCTTACCCTTGCCATGCAACTTTCCAAGGACGGTTTCCTTGAAAGAAACAACGTGCGCCTGTTGGGTACGGATGCCGCCGCCATTGACCGCGCAGAAGACAGACAGATGTTCAAGGACACCATGGATGCCTGCGGTCAGCCCACCATTCCCTCCGACATTGCAAACACCGTAGAGGACTGCCTTGCCGTTGCAGACCGCATCGGTTATCCCGTTATTGTCCGTCCCGCATTCACACTCGGCGGCTCGGGCGGCGGTGTTGCCGACGATGCAGAAGAACTCAAGGTCATTGCCCGCACCGGTCTTGATGCATCCCCCATTACACAGGTTCTGATCGAAAAATACATTTTCGGCTGGAAAGAAATCGAATTTGAAACCATGCGCGATGCACTCGGCAATGCCATTGCCATCTGCTCGATGGAAAACGTCGATCCCGTCGGTGTGCACACGGGTGACTCCATCGTTGTCGCTCCCGCACTGTCGCTGACTCCGCAGGAATACACGATGCTGCACAACGCTTCCATGGATATCGTACAGGCTCTGGGCATCGTGGGCGGCTGTAACTGCCAGTTCGCACTCAATCCCAACAGCATGGAATATGCCGTGATCGAAGTCAATCCCCGTGTTTCGCGTTCGTCCGCACTCGCATCCAAGGCTACGGGTTACCCGATCGCCAAGGTCACCACAAAACTCGCACTCGGTCTGACTCTGGACGAAGTCCTCAATGATATCACGGGCAAGACCTGTGCTTGCTTTGAGCCGAGCGTAGACTATATCGTTATGAAGTTCCCCAAGTGGCCGTTTGACAAGTTCGGCTCCGCAAGCCGCAAACTCGGCACACAGATGAAGGCCACGGGCGAAGTGATGAGCATTGCGCCGAACATTGAAATGGCACTCATGAAAGCCATCCGCGGTGCCGAGATCAGCCTCGACACCCTCAACGCGCAACCGAAAAACGATCTGTCCCTGCGCGAAAGACTCGCCGCCATGGACGATATGCGCATTTTCACCATCTTTGAAGCGATCAAAGCCGGTGTTTCCCTTGACGAAATCTTTGATATCACCCGCATCGACCGTCTGTTCCTGAATGCCATCAAGAATCTTGCCGATTACGAACTGGACATCGCCGCAAACGGTCTGGATGAAGACAGATATATGCAGGGCAAAAAGTACGGCTATCCCGATGTTGCCCTCGAACGCATTGCAGGTGTAAAAATCCCCTTCCACCGCAACGCCGTCTACAAAATGGTAGACACCTGCGCCGCAGAATTTGCCGCAGAAACCCCCTATTTCTACTCCACCATGGACGATGATTGCGAAGCAAGAGCATTCATCGACGATATCAAGCCCAAGATCATGGTTTTGGGTTCGGGCCCCATCCGCATCGGCCAGGGCATCGAATTCGACTATTCTTCCGTCCACTGCGTATGGACGCTCAAGGAAATGGGCTATGACGTGGTCATCGTCAATAACAACCCCGAAACCGTTTCCACCGACTACGATACAGCCGACCGTCTGTATTTTGAACCGCTGTGTCCCGAAGATATCATGAACATCATCGAAGTGGAAAAACCCGTGGGTGTCGTGGTTGCCTTCGGCGGTCAGACAGCCATCAAGCTGACCAAATTCCTCGATGAAAAAGGCATCCGCATCCTCGGTACCAGCGCAAAGAGCATCGATACGGCGGAAGACCGCGATCAATTTGATGCACTGCTCGAAAAGTTCGACATTCTTCGCCCCTCGGGCCGTGGTATTATGACCATGCAGGAAGCACTCGATGCCGCAAACGAACTCGGCTATCCCGTTCTGCTTCGTCCGAGTTACGTCATCGGCGGTCAGAATATGACCATCGCCCACTGCGACAATGACGTGATCAAATATATGAATATCATCCTGTCGGGCAAGATCGAAAATCCCGTCCTCGTGGATAAATACCTACCCGGTCAGGAACTCGAAGTGGACGTTATTTCCGACGGCAAGGATGTTCTCATTCCCGGCATCATGGAACACATTGAGCGCGCAGGCGTTCACTCGGGTGACTCCATTGCCGTGTATCCGCCCTTTAACCTCACCGACGTCATGAAACGCCGCATCATCGACTGCTCCACCAAACTTGCACTCGAACTGGGCACCAAGGGCCTTGTCAACATTCAGTATCTTATTTACCACAACGATCTGTACGTCATTGAAGTCAATCCCAGAGCTTCGCGTACCATTCCTTATATCAGCAAGGTCACAGGCGTTCCCATGGTCGATATTGCATCCAAGGTCATGACCGGTCAGCCCCTTGCCTCCCTCGGCTACGGCACGGGACTGTATTCCGTACCGCCCTACTACACGGTCAAAGTGCCCGTGTTCTCCTTTGAAAAACTCAACGATGTCAACTCCATCCTCGGCCCCGAAATGAAGTCCACGGGTGAAGTGCTCGGCATCGGTAAAAACCTCAGCGAAGCCCTGTTCAAAGGACTTACCTCCGCAGGCTTCAAAATGCGTACCCTTTCCACGGAACATCCTGCAGGTGTGTTCATTTCCGTTTCCGAACACGACAATTACGAAGTGGTCGGCCTTGCCAAGAAATTCTCGGATCTGGGCATGACCATTTATGCAACCCCCGACACCGCCGATGCGATCGAAAGCCTTGGCACGGACGTGGTACGTGTTCCCGTCATTGCCGAAAGTGACGAAGTGTTCAAACTGCTTGAAGAAGAAAAACTGGACTACATCATCTACACGGGTGCAATCTACGACTCCACCATCAACGATTACATCCGTCTGCACCGCAGAGCCGTTCAACTTTCTATCACCTGCATCACTTCCATTGACACGGCCAACGCACTTGCAGACATCATCGCAAGCCGCTACAACGAACAGAACACGGAACTCATCGACATCTGCCATCTACGCAAATCCCGCAGCACTCTGCGCTTTACAAAGATGGAATGCGCAGGCAACGACTACATTTACATTGACGACTATGATTCTTCCGTCACCTGTCCCGAATCGCTTGCCATTCAGCTTTGTGACCGCCACAGAGGTGTCGGCGGCGACGGTCTTGTTATCATTGAACCTTCCGACGTTGCCGATGTAGGCATGCGTCTGTTCAACACGGACGGCTCCAACGGCAGACTCGGCGGCAATGCCCTGTTCTGCGTTGCAAAATACCTGTATGACAGCGGCATCGTGACCAAGGACTGCTGTACCATTGAGACCATCACCGGCATCAAGACCGTGCAGATGCATATTTCCGACGGCAAAGTCAGTTCTGCTTCAGTCAACCTCGGCAAGCCCTCTTTCCGCATGGAAGACATTCCCTGCACACTGTCGGTCGAAAAAGCCATCGACCATCCGATCACCATGGGCGGCGAAGAATACAAGATCACGCTTGTTGACATGGGCAATCCGCACTGCGTTATCTTCTGTCCGCGCGTGGATGCCGTGGACGTTCCCACCGTCGGCAGACAGTTTGAACGTGCAAGCATTTTCCCCAAACGCATCAACACCGAGTTTGTACGCGTTGTCAATCCGTTCACGCTGAAAATGCGTGTGCATGAACGCGGAAACGGCGAAACCCTTGCCTGCGGCACGGGTGCTTGTGCTGCCGTTGTGGCCGCCTGTGAACTCGGCTACTGCCAAAAGGGCACCGACATTGTTGTCAAACAGCCCGGCGGCGACTATACCATTCGCTATGACGATACCGGCGTGACGCTTGCAGGCTCCGCCAGACAGGTATTTGAAGGCATTACGGAGTATTGATATCTATGACGATCCGTCACCGTTTCTCAGCATTCATTGAATCGCTTCAGCAGCCGCGCCGCAAATTCGGTGCGGTCTGCTTCCTGTTGGCATTTGTGTGTTTTGACTTCCTGTTGGGCGGCATTTACTTCCTTGCAGGCTTCTTTGCACTCAAAAACATCGGTCCTGCGGCAGAAATGGCGGCCGAGATCGCCGATCTGTATCAGATCTCGGTCTATGTGGACACCTCGCAGTATCTGTGGTGGTGCATTCCGTTTTTTACGCTTGCAGTGATAACGGGAGTCATTCTCGGCAATTACATTTACCGTTACCGCCGTGCGCAGACGAGAAAAAACCGCCGTCATGCACTTCGCGCCAAAGAACGCATCCGTGCAAAAGAAGATGCTGTGGTTGCCGTACACGTGCATACCGTGGATCCGAACAAGGCAAAGCGGGAAGACCTGCGAAACGCTCCGCCCGCTTGGCTTCTGGATCCCTTGGCGGTCATTCACGAAAACACCGACAACCGGCAGACTCCGCCCGAAACCGAACAGCCCCAAGAAGAATCTGTTCGCCGTCCGTATACGTATTCGGACTATATGCAACGGCCGCATTCGGTCAGCACACCGCACAATACCGTGCAAAGACCGCGCACCAAGCAGGCGGATATTCCGTATGCAGGCAGTTTGCAATACGTTCCGCGCACGGAAAAGAAGAAAAACAAAGACAGATCACCTTATGATCCCTATTCCACTTGACGCGCATGAAAATTCCCATTTTGAACAAACGGCGCAGAATTATACTGTTCTGTGTTTTATCCTTATTCTTCACCTCGTGCATCAGTCTGTTTGCATGGGTTAAACACAACGATAACCGTATTGAACGCACGCAGTATACACTTGCAAGTGCGCGTTTACCCGCCGCATTCAACGGTTTTCGCATCGCGCAAGTCAGTGACCTGCATAATGACACGCTCGGTGACGGTCACGAAAGCCTGCTTTCCCTGTTGCGCGAAGCGCGACCCGACATGATTGCGGTCACGGGCGATCTCATCGACAGCCGTACCCCGGACACGGAAATCGCCCTGCAATTCATACAGAAGGCTTTGCAGATCGCGCCCGTGTATTACGTGACGGGTAACCATGAGATCGCATTGTATACGCTGTATCCGCAATTTGAACGTGAATTGAGAAATGCAGGTGTTGCGGTACTCAACAACGAAACGGTGTTGCTCGAACAGGACGGACAGCACATTGCCCTTGCAGGATTGAGCGATCCGAACACCGAAACACTGACAAGCGAAGAACGCATTGCATTTATGCGTGAAAATACACGGCAATATTATACGGTCGTGCTCTCGCACCGTCCCGAACTGTTTGATGAATACTGCTCTGCCGAAGCGGACGCGGTATTAACGGGCCACGCACACGGCGGACAGTTCCGTCTGCCCTTTGTCGGCGGGCTTTATGCCCCCGGTCAGGGATTTTTGCCGCAATACGATGCGGGATTATTCACAAGCGGCAGTACCGATATGATCGTCAGCCGCGGTCTGGGCAACAGTTTATTTCCGTTTCGCGTGAACAACCGCCCCGAACTGGCCGTGATCGAACTGCAAAGTGCATCCCTCGGCTGATCCTGCCGCTGTATCTTACTTGTTTATATAATTACATCATAATAAGCATACAAAAAGCAGTTTCATTCCAAACGGAAAATGAAACTGCTTTTTTTTGTTATTTGTATTTTTCCGAGCGTTCATACGGAGCAGAAAGATCGGTCAGTTCGAGGATATAATCGGTAGACGTATTGAAGATCAATGCCACCTGCATAAGGAGTGCAAGCGGTATTTCACGCACGCCGTTTTCATACTGTGAAAGCGTATTCTGCCTGATATGCAACAATGCGGCAAGTTCGTTCTGTGTCATGTCGTGATCTTCACGAATGTCCCTTAATCTCACAGTATCACCTCGGTTTTTCGGTTATCGTTCCATGGAATATCGCAATTTGATTATAAACAACACCGTGAAGACTGCTTGACAATTATCTCATAATGTGATACCATTCAAGTTGAAATTTTATTTATATTTTGTTCCTTTTTCTTATTATTATCCGCAAATATTCCCGTTTGCATCCCCGTTCATGTTCCGTACAATCTTTGCAAAAACACCCGACACGTTCCGTTTTTTACAAAGACCATGACCGTTCACCCGAAAAACCGACCGCTCGTTACAGGAGCCGTTGAAAAGTCAGTATTATATTGATAAGATAAAATACAGTAAATAAAAGGAAAGAAGGATTTTTTATGTCACAAATGAAAAAGGTGTTTTCCGTTGTTCTTTGTGCTTTGCTGTTGGTATCAGCAACGCCGACGGGTATCTTTGCAGGAATCGACCGTTCAGCATTTAAGGCAAGTGCATCCGTTGAACCGGACATTTTTGACCTTTTGGAAGACGGCGAACAGGCATCTGCCGAAGCACTGCTTGCATGGTTCAACGACAATGTCAACCGTCTGAAAGACGATGATTATTCGCAGAGCGTTACGGCGATCAGCGGTGTATTGGAAGATATACGCTATACCAATATTAATGCAGGTGCGTATACCGAAACGATAGCAGATGAGTTTCTTGACACCATTGAGTATAATTATGATTCACTGCATAAAAATGTGAATATTTCGCAAGAGAACTTTCCTGTATTCGATGAGGATTTCGTCAGTGCATTGACGGCAGAGGATCTGCAATCCATTCGGGTAACAGAAGCTTCAGGTGTGGACTTTTTGCAGGATCTGCCCGATGCGATCCGACACCGCACAAGTTTCTACAACACCTATGTATATAAAAATATGCCGGTTCCGGAAGATATGATCCGTATTGAGATCACATTGCAGACAGAAGTGGCGGAAGACGGCGTTTACACTGTCGGCGGTAAGGAAGTGCAGGCAGACACGGTGATGCCTTCCGAACGTTTTGTCGGAACAACTCCTTTGCATGAGGATTATGAACAATATCCTGTTGAGGATACTTCTTCCGATGGTGATTTTTCGTTATATACGCGATTGGATTGCAATAAAATTGAACGCAACAGTTGTGCTGTCTGGTATTTTGACAGAACGACACTTGAGCCCGTTGCCTGTAAATATACTTATTCCCAAAAATACGATCAGCATTTTTATATACTGAATGAAATGGATTCACAGAATATAAGAATAAGTGTAAATGCAGATGTGCAAAGTGAACTCCGCAACGATGATATCTATTTGTTCAGCGACTACTATCAATATTCCGTCAACAGCACAGCGGACGGAATTCAATATACGGTAAACGATGATAAAGCAATCATCATCGGATATACAGGCTCCGCAACCGAACTTGCCGTTCCGTCGGTGATCGATACATATCCCGTAACAATGATCTGCGATGCCGCGTTCAGCAATTGCACGAAACTGCAATCGGTCACAATCCCGCAGGGGGTTACGAGCATCGGTGACAGTGCATTTTACAAGTGCACTTCGCTTGCATTAATCGAAATTCCGCAGGGGGCTACGAGCATCGGCGACAGTGCATTTTACAATTGTACTTCTCTCGCATCAATCAAAATTCCGCAGGGGGTTACGAGCATCGGTGACAGTGCATTTTACAAGTGCACTTCGCTTGCATCAATCACAATCCCGCAGGGGGCTACGAGCATCGGCGACAGTGCATTTTACAATTGTACTTCTCTCACATCAATCAAAATTCCGCAGGGGGTTACGAGCATCGGTGACAGTGCATTTTACGATTGCACGGCACTCGAATCGGTTGAAATCCCGCAGAGTGTAACAAATATCGGGAGAAATGCGTTCATCTGTTGCTCAAATCTTACTTCGGTTCACATTTCCGACATTGCGGCATGGTGCGGAATTGATTTTGCAGATAATTATTCCAATCCGCTGTATTATGCAAATGACCTTTATCTGAACGAAGAACTTGTAACAGATCTTGTTATTCCGGACGGAGTAACAAGCATCAATGCCCGTGCATTTTACGGTTGCACGGCACTCGAATCGGTTGAACTGCCGCAGAGTGTGGCAAGCATCGGCGACAATGCATTTTTCGGTTGTACCGCACTGACCGATATCACAATTCCGAATCGGGATTGTTCTTTTGGTGATTCTGTCTTTCCTTATTTAAATATTCACGGTTATAAAGACTCCACTGCACAGGCGTATGCGAAAAGATACGGCCACAGTTTCGTTGCATTGGATGCATCGCCCGAAGATGATATTTTTTACGGCGACGTGGATGACAACGGCAGTATCGAAGCTTCCGATGCCCGCCTGATATTACGTATGACCGTCGGCCTTGAAGAAGTAACCAACATTGCCGACATAGACGGCGACGGTGCTGTTACGCCCGAAGATGCACGTCTTATTCTGCGTGTTGCAGTCGGTTCGGAAACACATCCCGGTTCCGGCCACTGGTTAACCGCTTTCGGCGGCACCGTCAAAGCGGATCACGATCCGTCCGTCAGCCTTGAAGCCGATTGGGAAGTTGAAGATGGCTATGTTTATGTTGATGTATATCTTGATAATGCAATCGGTGCCACTTCCTGGCTGTTCGATCTGACTTTTGATTCCGATATTCTTGCTTTTGAATATTGGGATGACGGTGTTGCGGTTTGGGAGTGTGGTGAAACCAAAAATAACAGAATGACCATCGAATGCGGTGACAGCAATGTTACCGAGAGAAGTCTGAAAATCGGCGGCTATATGACACAAGCCCTGTGGACGCAGGAAGATTTTACCGCGGATGCACGAAGCAGCAAAGATGCACAGGTCAATCCCGATCATGCACATCTTCTGTCTCTTTACTTCACCGTTGAGAATGCAGAAGCTTTCAATGCCGGTGACGTGAGCATTGCGATTGAGGGCACGGTCACTTATTCCGGCCTTGTGTATAATTCATGGAATTATGCAAAGGGAGATCCCGAACAAGTTTCGGATTCTGTTACCAAAGTGCATACCGAACATCCGTGGAACGCCGGAGAAGTAACAAAAGAGCCCACTTGCACTGAAAAAGGCGTAAAGACCTATACCTGTACGCTGGATGAAAGCCACACCTATACGGAAGAAATTCCCACAATCGAACACGATTACAAAGCAACCGTAACTGCCCCCACCTGTGCCGAAAAAGGCTTTACCACATACGCCTGTTCCCGTTGTGACGAGAGCTATACAGCAGATGAAACCGAAGCCCTCGGTCACGATTACAAGTCGGAAGTTACGAGAGAGCCTGCACTGCACGTGTGTGGTGAGATCACTTATACCTGCTCCGTCTGCGATGATGTATATACGGAAGAAACCCGGATGTTGCATAACTTTGTTTTGATTGAAAACAAGGCAACCTGCACGACGTTCGGAACGTTCTGCTATATGTGCGAATGCGGATACGGCGAGTGCGGCGATACGGGCGAATTACCCTTGGGACACGATTACAAAGCAACCGTAATCGCCCCCACCTGCACCAAAGGCGGCTACACCACATACGCCTGTTCGCGTTGTGACGAGACCTATACAGCAGATGCAACCGAAGCCCTCGGTCACGATTACAAGGCAACCGTAACCGCTCCCACCTGCACGAAAGACGGTTTCACCGCATACACCTGCTCTCACTGTTCGGACAGTTATACGGCAGATACGATCCCCGCTGCAGGGCACAAACACAAAACCATTGTTGTTCCTCCCACCGTTACAAGTCAGGGCTACACAGCCCACATCTGTCCCTGCGGTGATACCTATGCGGACAATTACGTCGATCCCGTTGTGGGCGAAAACGCATTCGTAAAAGACGATGCTCTCGTCGGTCTTTCCGATACGACTGCCGCTACCTTGCTCGCACAGATCAGCGAAGGTGCAACATTGAAAAAAGCCGACGGTACTGCCAAAAAAGCAGATGAAAAGGTTGGCACGGGCGACAAACTGGTACTCTCCGACGGCACGGAGATCATCATTTCCGTTCTGGGTGATATCAACGGTGACGGCGAAGTTGCCACATCCGATGCAAGACTTGTATTGCGCAAGGCGGTCAATCTTGAAACCTTCAACGGCGCGCAGGACACAGCCGCCCGCGTGGACGGTGGTGAAAAGGTCGACGTTGCCCATGCAAGAAAGATCCTGCGTGCTTCGGTCAACCTCGAAAAAGCCGAAGACTGGTTCAAGGCACTGGCAAAATAAATTCACACAACCAATCGAATGCTATTCAGAGAGGAGTTCTGCCCTTGCGGCTGGATTCCTCTTTTTTTTTTGCGTTGTCTTGAAAATCCAAAAAAATTAAAAAAATTTCAAAAAAGGTATTGACAAATGGGGAGAGAATGTGTATACTAACGATAGTAGTTATCGTTATTGATAATGAACGCCGAAAGGAGGTTCCCGAAATGGTCAGTCAAAGACACTCCCGACAGCGGGACGCAGTGTACGCCCACCTGTGTGCACGGTATGACCATCCGACAGCGGAAGAAATCTATTTCTCCGTCAAGCAGGAATTCCCCGCTTTGAGTCTGGCAACGGTCTACCGAAACTTAACGCAGTTGTGCGAAGAAGGCAAAGCCCAAAAAATTGCGGCGGACGGTGTGGTACGGTTCGACGGCAATGCCTGCGGCCACAGCCACCTCATCTGCAACCTCTGCCGATCGGTCATTGACCTGCCGCTGGACGCAGAACCGATCATCGAAAAAGCCCGCACCATGACCGACAGCGACATCCTGTCCGGTGCGATCATGCTCTACGGTACGTGCAAAAATTGCAAAATGAAATAAACAACACCGAAAAGGGTTGTCATAAAAAAACAAAAAAATGATATTTATTTTATGGAGGTAATTTGAAATGAAGAAATTTGTATGCAGCGTTTGCGGTTATGTTCACGAAGGTGATTCCGCCCCCGAAAGATGCCCCGTTTGCAAAGTCCCCGCAGAAAAGTTCAATGAAGTCGTCGGTGAAATGAAACTGGCCGCCGAACACGAATACGGTGTCTATGCCAAGACCGTCAAGAACAATCCCGACATCAGCGAAGAAGACAAGAAGTACATCTTCGAGCAGTTGATGGCAAACTTCAACGGCGAATGCTCCGAAGTCGGTATGTATCTGTGCATGGCACGCATCGCACACCGCGAAGGCTATCCCGAAGTCGGTCTGTACTGGGAAAAAGCCGCTTACGAAGAAGCAGAACACGCAGCAAAGTTTGCTGAATTGCTCGGTGAGGATCTTGAACCGATGATGAAGGCTACCACCAAAGACAACCTCAAATGGCGCGTAGACTGCGAATACGGCGCAACGCAGGGTAAATTCGACCTTGCCGCCTGCGCTAAGAAGAACGGCCTGGATGCCATCCACGACACCGTCCATGAAATGGCACGTGACGAAGCCCGCCACGGCCGCGGCCTTGAAGGTCTGCTCAAGAGATATTTCGGTTAATTCCAACAGGGGGAGCAGACGATGCTCCCCCTCTTTGCTCTTCAGACAGCGGATATTGAAAAGTGTTTATGTAAAAAATGAAAACTTTCCAATACCCATTGCACGAAAGGAGCAAATTGAAATGTTGCAAAAGATCATCATTACCGCTGTCCTCATTCTTGCCGCCGTGCTCGTGTTTTCCGGCTGTGACAAGGTCGAACAGGTCGGTGAATCCATGGAAGATGCCATCGAAAGCCGCTTGGATCCCATTGAAGATGCGATCGAAAGTAAAATCGATCCCATTGAGGACGCAATCGAAAGCAAACTCGATCCCATTGAAAACGCCGTTGAAAGCAAGGCGGAGGCGGTCGAAGACGCGATTGAGAGCAATTTGCACTCCCTCATGAACCAAGAAAACAAGCAGACCGAGCCTGCAAAAACACAGGATCCCGGCACCACGGATAAAAACACATCCGTACAGAACACAATCACCAAAGAACAGGCACGGGATATTGCCTTGCGACATGCAAATGTAACGGCCGATGATGTCCGTTTTTTGAAATCGGAAATCGACCATGAAAACGGCAAATGGGTATATGAAGTATCGTTCCGCATCGGCAACATCGAATACGAATATGATATTCTTGCCGACAGCGGCAAGATCGTCAAATCCGAAAAGGACTTCGACGATTAAAACGCCTCCCCTATTTATTTACTGTCCCCGCGAAAGAACTTTTTTCATGATCTTTCCTTTTTTCTATCTCCATAACAAAACCGCCTCGTTCCGTTCGGAATCGGGGCGGTTTTGCGCTTGTTTTCGGCAGAATTTTGAATCGTCACGGAAAGCTTGGGAATGTTGCTATTCAGTTAAATTATGATTTAGCGGTGCACGCACAATGTAAATTGCTTCGTCAGTATTTAAAGATTTTTGGTCAAGCTTTTGCAAAAGCTTGCGGGTCAAGGGCAGCGCCCTTGTCGCCCATCGCAATGGGCGAAACACCCCTATCCTTACATAAGCGCAGGAAAGTTGTTAAGAAAACCCTCGCCGGGGGTTTTCTTAAATGCGAAGCATCAGCAAAGTGCGTTTATTGCAGGCTGAATATGAACAATCGGTTTTTGGTGCGTTGCACTTAGGAAACCCCCGGCGAGGGAAGACTCTCCCACGGTGTGGGAGAGATGTCACGAAGTGACAGAGAGGGACGGGGCTGTCGCCCCTAAAACCATCCTGCGCTTTTTGAAGCATAAGGGGATTTCGCCCGTTGCGACGGGCGACGAAAGGCTCTGCCTCCCGACTCCGCAAGCTTTTAAGAAAAGCTTGACCAAAACTTTTAATGGCTGACGACATCATAAAGTCACATATTAAATGAACCGCTAAATCATAATTTAGCTTTATTACAATCCCCCAACTTTCCGTGAAGTTCCGGATTTTTTGAGTTTGAAAGAACCACCCGAGTATGCATACACACGCGCACAAAAATACAACCCCTGACACGGACTTGACCGATCCGATCAGGGGTTGTTTTGTGATTACGCTGTACTTTTTATACCCGTGCTCTTCTTTCTGCGTCGATCGCTTCGTTTTCTTCGTGGCGTTCGGCACGCATGACTTCAAGATCGCGGTACATCTGTGCTTTTCTTTCGCCTTCCACGTCATACATGGTCTTGAGGATAACGGCTTTCAGCAGGTTGCTCAGCGCATAGCCGAACACGAGGAAGGCAAGCAGCCACAGGCAGGTTTTGAGGTAGGTCGGCTGTGCCTGCATGGTGGCAACGAGGTCACCTTCATCGGAGGACAGATAACCGACCGCTGCAATCATGAAAGGAATGGAAACGTCCTTGACGTAGTTGATGGCGGTGGTAACCCAACCGGGGATAATGCCCTGGATGGCTTCGATGCGTTCACCCGTTTCCCATTCAAGATAATCGAAATATTCGACGTTGAAATGGGAGTTTGACAGCTCCTGCACACCGATGCCCACACCAAACAGGAAATAGAAAGCATAGAAGAAGATGCTGTTCCAGCCTTCAAAGAAATACACGCCGAACTTGGCTTCCACTGCACAAATGGTGAACAGGATGCCTGCCGAGATCATGGAATACGGGCCGCAGAACTTGAGAAGTTTGGTGGGTTCGTATTTTTTGGAAAGTTTGGTGGTAATGAGGTTACCGACAACCGTACCGATGGCCGTGGGCAGCGTCAGAAGCAGATTTTTGGAAGAACCGACGGTGATGGCGGCAAGATAGGTGGACATTTTGCCGAGCATGGCCAGGCAGTTCACCCATGACATATACTGGTAAGCGCGATAATTTCTGAGTTTGAACAGAGAAAGAAGCGTCTTGGAGATCTTGACTTTTTCTTTCCTGGGCAGTTCAATACGCTCTTTGCAGAACAAGCCGCACATGAGGTTGCCGCAAAGCGTAACAACAGCGGCCAGTGTGCCGAGTGTCATGTACATCTGATTCTTGTCGGTGTTGAATTCGCCGTAAATGAATGTGAAAAGATAGGCTCCGCCGTAGCCGATATAGTAGGACAACTGCCAGATGGTGGCAACGGTCTTCTTTTCTTTGTGGTTGGGAGAAATGACCTGCGCCACGTTCTGACCGAGGTTGTTGAAGGCGTTGAAAATGGTCTGACAGCAGGCAATGCCGTAGCGAAGCAAGGTCATCTGCTGTACCGACCAGCCCTTGGGAACGTAGAAATAGAACACGGTCAAAAGGAAAATGGGGATCAGGCAGATGATGTACCACTGACGGTATCTGCCCCATTTGGTCTTCCATTTCTGCACCACAATTGCGGAAATGAAACCGAACAGCAGACCGAGCACGGTGGTAAGTGTCGTCTGTACGGCAAGAATTTCTGCGATCTGTTCCGAATCCACACCCACGGGGCCGTAATACAGTTCATGCAGGAATGCGGTGGCAAGCGTACCGGTAAGCGTTGTGCCGAACATACCGCCGATGCGCGCAAGCATCAGGCAGAAATACTCGAACTTGGTTATGTATTTGCCATGGTCGGGGGACAATGCGTTTTCCGGCAACTGGCTCGGAGAAAGCGGTTTCTTGAACATCTTTAATTCTCTCCCTTGGTTTTTTGTAAAAAGCGAACGAAAAACATCGAACATATTGTCCGTTTTTTGTCCGTACTGAACTATGATACCACAGTTTCTGAAAAAAAACAAGACAAAAAACCGTTGTTCCTTAAAGAAAAAAACCTGTCGCTCCTTAAAGAAACAACAGGATTCCCGCAATCAGCACTGCCTGCAATACAAGAATGGCAGGCAGGCCGATCATAAATTTTTTGTGCCGTGTTTTGTGACGGATCACCAGCATAACCGCAAGTTCCGCCGCAGCACCGCCCACCAGCGCAAGCAACAGCAGTGTCTTTTCGGGCACTCGCCACCGACCGGCCTTTGCGGCAAGTTTATCGTAAAAGGTCGCCGCCGCGGTCGCCGCCGAAATCACGACAAAATAAAGCAGAACAAATTCCATAACATTTCCTCACCCACCCGCAACAAACAGGTATCCTTTGCATCGGAATCCCCTTCTGCGGGAATCACTCTGCCAGTTTGCCCAACTTTTGTGCGCAGGCTTTGCACACGATCGTATCCTCAAAATTGATCACATCATCCATACTCTTGCAAAAAACACAGGCAGGGCTGTATCTGCGCAACATAACGGTGTCTCCGTCCACAAAGATCTCTACTGCACCGTCTTTGTCCAGTCCGAGCGTGCGGCGCAGTGAAATTGGCATTACAAAACGTCCCGCGTGATCGAGTTTTCTTACGATTCCGATTGATTTCATAATTGTGTTTCCTCCTGACAATAATTTACCATACTCAAAATAGCAAAAAATGGCATTTTTGTCAAGTCGAAACCTGTCGAAGTAAAAAATATAGCAAAGAAAAACCGTACATTCGACCTGTGAAAAAAAGCAGCATAAAATGCGTTTAATCTGTCAAAGCTCGGACCGAAAAAGCGAGTCCGTCGCCTCTTTTCCGTGTGATATCAGTATGTCATTCTCCCACCCGACTTGCACACCGACAGAAATGCCCCACCGCCTCGACGCACCGTTCTCCCGGACAGAAGAAAACCCCGGGAAGCCTTTGGTATCGGGCTTCTCGGGGAAGAGCGGTCTTTATTCCCACTCGCTCCCGAAAACTGTAACTTAAACAATTTTGTATGGGTATTTTTGCTCATATTATCGGGAGTGCTCAGATTATCCGTAAAATACGGACTATCAAGATTTTTGTTGTCAGTATGTT
>JAFQKN010000001.1 GCA_017396895.1 Clostridia bacterium | reverse complement strand
GCTTTTAAGAAAAGCTTGACCAAAACTTTTAATGGCTGACGACATCATAAAGTCACATATTAAATGAACCGCTAAATCATAATTTAATTGCAGCATCCCCCCAAACTTTCCGTTAAGAACCAAAAAAAGAACCTGCTTTTTCGACAGTGAAAGCAGGTTCTTTTATATTCGGATTTATTATTTCCCTGTCAGAAAGCGTTTTTCTTCTTCGGGTAAGTCCAGACCGATCGTACCGCCGGGATTCATATTGTAGTTCGGATCAAAATAATCCTTGAGCACTCTGAATACGCCGTATTCTGTCTTGCCGATGTAACCTTCCAGCCACGGGGCAAACATTTTGCCGATGCCGTGATGATGGCTGACCGCCGCACCCGATTTCTGAATGGCATCCAGAATGGTGGAATGATAACGCTTGAATTCCGCGGAATCGTTCATGCGGGTGATGAAAATGAAATACAGGTTCGCCCCCTGCGGATAGCAATGCGACATATGGGTGGTCACAATGGTGTTGGGCAGCGCATGGCACACTTCGCGCACATCCTTGTGCACCTGTGCCATGTTCGACCAGTTGACCGTGCATTCCAACGTGTCGGTGCAGACACCGAAATCCATCATGCTGTCACGCAGGTACGGATCGTTGAAACGGCCCTTTTCCCACGCTTTGCAGACGAATGAAGTCAGCGACATCGCGCCGTGTTCTTTGGCAATGCGGCCGATATTTTTTGCAATATTGGCGGAAAATTCCTTTTCACCGTCCGTGAAACCGAGGAACAGGCAACGCTGCATATCCTTGTAGCCCATTTTGTCCAAAAGCGGATGCAAAGGCGTTTCGTCCACGTTGTAAAGACGAAGCATGAGGTTTGTTTCCTCCGGATCGGACAGACGGAAAACGGAGGAAAAACCGCATTCGCACTGCATCATTTCGCGCGCGGCATCCATTGCGCTCTCCCAATCTTTGAATATGTAGGAAAAACGCTTGCGGTTTTCGGGCATATAGCGGCGCACTTTGAGGGTGACTTCCGTCAGCACACCGAACGTGCCTTCCGAACCCATCATGATCTGATTCAGATCCGGCCCCGTTGCTTCGCGAGGATAATGCGAAGTCTGCACCGTGCCGATGGGGGTTGCGTATTTCTGCGACAGCACGATGTCTGCGATCGTACCGTAATAGGTGCTGTTTTGTCCCGCACCTCTTGTGACAACCCAACCGCCGACGCTGGAATACTCAAAGGACTGCGGAAAATGGCCGCAGGTGTAAGCACGTTTTGCGTTAAAAACGGTCTCGGCGTTATTGAGGGCTTTTTCGAGATCCGGCCCCGACAGACCTGCCTGCACGGTAACGGTCTGATCGGTTTCGTTGAAAGAAAGGATCTTATTGAACCGCTTTCTCATGTCCAGCGAAATGCCGCCCTTGACGGGTTCGACACCTTTTGTAACGGAAGAACCGCCGCCGTAAACGTACAGAGGAATGTTGTTTTCGGTGCAGTAAGCGACGATCTGTTCCACTTCTTCGCTCGTGGACGGATAAACCACAAGATCGGGCAGGGAATCAAACTGACGCTGACGGATGCGAAGAAGATCGTAGGCGGTTTTGCCGTAGGCGACAGCCAGACGGTCGTAATCGGCTTTGGAAACATAACTCGTGCCGACAATGGCACGCATGGCATTGAGATCCTTTTCGCTGATCTTTGAAGGATGATCGGACAGATCCACCGTATCCCAGCCGATGTCGCCGTCATATTCGCGAAAATCGTCATCGGTCATGTCGAACACCTGTTTCATCATCTTGAACAGGGATTCTTTCGGGTATTTTACAAAATTCGGATCCCCCCAACGAAAGATCGAACGGTAACTGTCGGCAGGGGCGGCCGTTTTGATCCATTTCGGCTCAAAGCCTTTGTACGGTTTTGTGCTCATTTTTTATTCCTCCGTTTTTTTTCATTCCCTTGAATACGGGCAAAAGTCTCGGATAGAGTTTCGTGTAGACGTTTTCATAAATATCTTCATAACGCGCGTTGACTTTCATGTTCGGCTCAAACGTATCCTGCACGTGCACCATGGACGCAATGGCTTTTTCATAGTTTTTGAACTCTTTGAGCGAGACGAACGCAACCATGGAAGAACCGAGTGCGGAGGCTTCATGCGTGTGGATTCGTTTGACGGGCAGACCGAACATATCGGCAGTGATCTGGCAAATGGTGTCGTTCTGTGAGCCGCCGCCGGCGATAAACAACTCTCTGATCTTGGTCTTGGAGCGTTTTTCCATCAGGCGCAGACCTTCCATGAGCGAGAAGTTGATGCCTTCCACAATGGCTCTGTACATATGATACTTTGTGTGCATGGAGGTAAAGCCCGTCATGGTTCCCTTGGCAAGCGGAACGGCAACGCCGGGCTCCCAGTACGGTTGCACGATCAGACCGTCACAACCTGCAGGCACGTCATTGAGGTGCGCATTGAGAATTTCTTCGGGTGCAATGCCTTTTTCGGCGGCTTCGCGTGCTTCTTCCTGTGCGAACTGCGAAATGAACCAACGAAGCATGGCATAACCGAAAAAGATCTGAATTTCGGGATTCCACGTATCGTTCATAACTGCGGGATAGGCAGGCAGGAACTGCTGCGGTTCATAATATTTCTGCGTTGCAAACTGTACGGTGGCGGAAGTTCCGAACGAAAGGGCGGCTTTGCCTGCTTTGTGTACGGAAAGGCCGAGCGTTTCACAGCCCTTGTCCGAGCCTGTTGCAATCAGCGGCAGACCTGCGGGAATCCCAGTCTGCGCAGCGGCTTCTTCGGTAATGTTGCCGATGGTCGATCCGCTTTTGACAAGACGGCAGAGTTTGCTTTCGGGAATGTCAAACACACAGCGTGTCATATCGTTGGCCGCCATCCATTTGCGAGCCTTGTAATCCAGCGGAATGTGGCCGATCTGATTGGCGGCACAGTCACGCAAGGAGCCTGTCAGCAGGTAATTGATGTAAGTCGGCAGCAATACGAATTTGTCCGTACGGCGGTACACGTGCGGTTCATTTTCTTTGATCCAGTTGCAGAATGCGGCACTGTACTGCATTTTGGCGGTTTCCATCATGCCTGCATATTCAAAGGCAAACTTTTTAGCCATGCCTGCGGGCAGATTTCCTCCGGCTTCGCGGCGGTCAAGCCAAAGGATCATATTGCGAAGCGGTTTTTTATCCTTGTCCAGACACAGCAGGGAATCGCGGATGGTCGTAACGGTCACGGCCTTGATGTCCGCAAACAGGTCGCCTGCCTTTTCTTTGAGTTGCAAGGATGCCTTGCAGAGCATATTGTAGTAAAAATCGGGTTCCTGTTCGGCACGGCCTGCTTCATCGGAAATGTAGGGTTTTTCATAGCAAAGTTGAACGAAGGCAGGGAAGTTTCCTTCTTTGTTGCAAAGCATTGCGCGAATGCTTTGTGTGCCGATATCAAAAGTCAGAACAAGCGGTTCTCCCATTTTTGTGTCACTCCTTTAATATATTGTCGGTCGCGATTATGTCGGCATCGGTGCCGCAGATGTTGCCGATCACGGTTTCTCCGATGCCGATGCGTTCGGTCAGTAAAAAGCCGTTAAGGTGTTGCATGATCTCAAAGATCTTGCTTTTGGGGATCTCTTTGCTCGTGCGCACCGATAAGACCGGTGTTTCGGGAAAAACGGTTCGTACGGTGGTGCACACCGTGCGCAGAGGATCCTGCATTTCGCTTTGGGCAAACAAAAGCCCTTTTTTACATTTGTGACCGCTGACGCAGAAGCCGTCACTGTCTGTATCTATGTGCAAAGTGCATCCGTTCGGACAGACGATACAAATCAATTCTTTCATTTCGCCGCATCCTCCCTGATCTGAACTTTGACCGTATCGCCCGTTTTTATGTCATACTGCGCAAAATCAATGGATAATCGTTCCATTTCGGGCGGCTTGAGATGTGCATATTTTTTCTCATAAACAGGTACGTCGTTGACAGTGACCTGTAAAAGTGCTTTCTCATACACTTTTTTGCTTCTGAAATACAAAACGACATCTCCGCCGGCTTCGGCTGTGTTCAAGCGTTGCGGAACGGTGTAGGCGATGCCGTTGCCGGGTTCAATGCTTGCAAAGGTGCGGTAATCGTGCGCCCATTTTGCCGCATTTCGGCCTGCGGTCTCACCGCTTTCGGAAACGTAATCGACCAGATCGTTGACGTGCAGTGCGTTTCCGCAGGAGAAAACACCGTCCAAAAGCGTCTGCAAGCCCTGATCGCAAATGGGGCCTTTGGTGAACGGATCGATCTGTATGCCGAGACTTTCCGCCTGCTCGTTTTCGGGGATCAGCCCGACGGACAGGATCAGCGTATCGCATTCGATGATCTGTTTTGTGCTTTCGATCACCGCTTTGTTTTCGTCCACCTGTGCGACCTCCACCGCAGTCATTCGGTCGTGGCCGAACACACGGGTAACGGTGTGTGACAGGTGAAGCGGAATACCGTAGTCATGTAAACATTGATGAATGTTGCGTGTAAGTCCCGAGGGTGTGGATTGGATTTCATACACACCGAGCACCTGTGCGCCTTCGAGGGTGAGCCTGCGTGCCATGATCAGCCCGATGTCACCCGAGCCGAGAATGACGCATCTTTTGGCCGGCATCACGCCGCAAAGATTGACAAAATTCTGTGCTGTACCGGCCGTATACACACCTGCAGGCCGTGTGCCGTGAATAAACACCTGTTTTGCGGTGCGCTCACGGCAACCTGTTGCGAGAATGAGCGTTTTGCTGAGCACTTTGCTCATTCCGTTGCGGTTTACCAAGGTAAGTGCATAGCCTTCGCTTGTACGGTCAACAGCGGTGACGAAGGTCAGTGTCATTGCTTCAATGCCGAGATCGGAAAATTCCTTTATAAATCGGTGTGCATATTCCGGGCCTGTCAGTTTTTCTCCGAACCGCACCAGACCGAAGCCGTCATGAATGCACTGTTTGAGTATGCCGCCCAAACGCGCTTCACGTTCAACGAGCAGGACTTTTGCACCGTTTTTGTGCGCTTCGATGGCCGCCGCAAGACCTGCCGGGCCGCCGCCTATGACGGTTACGTCAACTGTTTTCACTGCGCATCGCCTCCTTTGGTCTTACCGAAAAGAAGCGGGGAGCCGCCTCCGGTTTTTGTGACCTGTTCAAGCGGAATATTCTGATGTTCCGCTATGATCTTCGCTACCGCAGGAGAGCAGAAACCGCCCTGACAACGTCCCATGCCGGGGCGCACTCTCTTTTTGACGCCGTCCACGGTCGGCACACAAATGGGGGCATTGAGTGCATCGAGGATCTCCCCCTTGCTGACTTCTTCACAGCGGCAGACGATATAGCCGTAGTCGGGGTTTTCCTTAATCAGCTTATTGCGTTGCACAACGGGCATTTGTGCAAGACGGGGCGGTGCTTTTCGCACGGGATCAAAGCGGTCGTTGCGAAGCACCAGTTTTTGCGCCTGCAAAAAGTCGAGTGCCATGCGCGCAACGTCTTTTGCAACGGCGGGGGCTGTCGTCAATCCCGGAGATTGAATGGCGGCGCAGTGGATCAGATTTTTTGTTTTTCTGCCTTTTTCGATGATGAAATCTTCTTCAAAATTCGGTGCGCGCACCCCTGTGAAATAGGTTATGATATCCCGTTCTTTCAGATCGGGAGCCGTGGTTTTTTGTTTGCCGAAAACGGTCGCGATGCTTTCCGGGGTGGTCGCGAAATTCTCTTTTTCGTGCGTTTCCACCGCGTCGGGGCCTGCAAGAACATTGCCGTGTACGGTATGCAAAAGACCGCCGCCTTTGGTGTGGCCTGTGTTCAGTTCCAGCACCTTGACAGAGGCAATTCCTCTTATGAGTGAACCTGCCTTGCGGTCAAGAATGGAGTTCGTGCCGCGACGGGGGTGTATGGAATAAAAACGGTCCTGTGCCATTTTTGCAATTTCTTCGGCAAACACACCTGCCGCGTTGATGACCAGTTTCGGATACAGCGTGCCTTTGTTGGTCTGCACGCTTGTGATCGTGCCGTTTTCAACGGTCATGCCCGTTACGGCGGTGTTCAGCGAGACTTTTGCACCGTTCTGAACCGCATTTTCCGCACAGGCAATGGTCAGCCCGTAAGGACAAATGCAACCTGCGGACGGATTGTAAAGCGCAAATTTGAAATCACGATTGAGTTGCGGCTCTTTCTGCCGCAGTTTGCGTGCGGAGAGGATCTGCGTATCTTTGCAACCGTCTATGTATTTGCGTTTGAGTGCGTATAAACTTACAAAACCGCGCAGATACCCTTGGGTAAAACAGGCATACTGACCGCAACGGTCAAACGGCACGTCCAATTGATCGGAAAGTTGCGGAAACATTCGGTTGCCGAGCAAAACGTAATGCTGTTTCAGTGAGCCTTTTGCAAGGTCAACACCGGGATGGATTTCGCCGTCGTTTCTGCCCGAAGCGTGCATGGCAAGGTCGGATTCCTTGTCCACGAGCAGACAATCCAACTGCCATTTTGAAAGTTCGCGCAGGATAGTAGCTCCCGAAATGCCGCCGCCGATGATGAGCACATCGGGTGATCTGCCGTCGAGTTCATTGTTTTGCACTGCGGGCAGACGCATCGGTGCATCCGCTTGTCCCGTATAGGTCACGTCGTTCACCACATGAACGGATCTGTCCTTTGAAACACACAAGCAACAGGCTTTTATAATATCCTGCCAGTTGTCCGATTCACCCGAAACGATGCGACAACCGTTCTCCTCTCGAACGGCAAAGGATGGGAATTGTTCTTTCAGTTTTTTTTGCAATTTTTTGATTTTCATGCCAACCACCGAAAAATATAGATACTTAATTTTAACATTATTTTTTATAACCGTCAATAATTTTATTTTTAATAAGAGAGTTTTACTTTATTTTGTAGATTTAGACAAAAACAGAACTGCCGAATTGTGCAAAACGAAGCAATGAACCGCTTGCCGTTTTTGCAGTTTTGTGGTATGATCATCATGAATATATATGCCGCTGAAAACAGACCGATCGGAGGTGTTTGCCATGCAGAATGAAGATGCTGTTTTTGTCAATCGGCTGTATGATCTTGCAGAAAATGCGTGTGCGACGTCAAAATACCGTTTTACGCCTTTTTTAGGTCTGCATGAACAGAATCTGCTGTTCAAAGAAAAAGCATCTTTGGAATATGCAGGATTGACCCTTTGGGGCGGACAGGCGGAGTGTGAACGCAGGATCGCACGCTTCGGTGACGAAACGATCTGCGGCTACGAAGTGCCGTTTCCGATCACGTTGCTGTGTTTGCGTCCCGTGTCGCAAAAGTACGCCGACAAACTCACACACCGCGATGTGTTAGGGGCATTGATGGGACTCGGAATCGAACGAAGCGTGGTCGGAGATATTTATCTGCATGATAATGTCGGCTACTGCTTTGTGCTTTCGCACATGGCGCAGATGATCTGCAACGAACTGTCTGCCGCAAAGCACACCGTGTTGCAGTGTGAAGTGATCGACGAACTTCCGCAAGGTGTCGGCATTGCCCAACGCAACGAGATCTTTTTGGTTGCTTCCGAACGTTTGGATTGCATTGTGGCGGCGGTGTTTTCGCTGTCGCGTGAAACGGCGGCGGAACTGTTCCGACACGAAAAGGTGTTTGTCAACGGTCGAACGGCACAGGGGAGCCGCACGGCAGAAAAGAATGCGATCATTTCCGTGCGCGGATTCGGCAGATTCCGTTATGAGGGTGTGGAGTCCGTGTCCCGCAAAGGCAAACCGCGTGTTTCGGTTTGGATCTACGAATGAGAAAACGGCTTGCATATTGTTTCGCATTGTGATAAAATGAAAGAAATTACAGAAAAAGTGAGAAATAAGAAGGGTTTACCATGACACATATTGAAAATTTCAAACATGAAGACAACTGGCAGGATATCAAAGATGCCACCATGAACACCATCGGAAAAGCCACGGGCAAATATCCCGATTCGCAGTGGAAACTCAAACTCATCCGTGCCGAGCATTCCCCCATCCGTAAAATGAAGTTTTCATGGCGTTGGATCGATCTTCCTTATTGGGTGAGCGTGCATTTTGTGCGCCATAAGATCGGCATTGAGCACTTTGTAAAAAGCCAGCGAAGTGACCGCACGGGCGAAGACCGCACGGCAAAAACGCAGGATGCGCCCGTGTCGCATGAGTGCGAATGTGACGGCCAGACCATGATCAACATCAGCCGCAAACGTCTTTGCTCTTGTGCCAGCCCCGAAACCCGTGCCGCTTGGCAAATGGTGAAGGATGAGGTTGCCAAATGCGAACCCGAACTTGCGCATTGCATGGTGCGTGAATGTGTCTATCGCGGATTCTGTCCCGAAATGTTCGGATGCGGATATGACAAAACGGCAGCCTTCCAACGTGAGCTGGAAGCCTACCGCAGCAATGATCTTTAATTTTATTCACTCAGCATATTGAAACTGACCGAGCCGCTGACGCGGTGTTTGCCGTCAAAAACATCTGCCGTAAACTGATTTTCTGCACCGAGCAGGGAATAGATGCGGCGGATTTTTTTGACGGCTTCTTCACTGCCTTCAATGGAGAACAGCGGATCTTTTTTGCCGCTTTCCGTTACAAGTCTTCGCGGTGCCAGTGTGCAGGCAAAATCGGCAATGTCGCCGTGTCGGATGAT
>JAFQKN010000170.1 GCA_017396895.1 Clostridia bacterium | reverse complement strand
GAAACACCCCTATCCTTATATAAGCGCAGGAGAGTAGAAAAACAATTGAGTATTGTTTTTCGTAGAGAACCCTCGCCGGGGGTTCTCTATTGTGCCAAAGGCACAACGATAACAAATGATCTGCTAAATCATAATTTAACTTCAACATTCCCAAGTCTTTCCGCAAAAGACAAAAAAAAGAGACTGCCGCGGCAGTCTCTTTTTTTTGTCTTTATGCTGTCAGTTTGGAAAATGCAAGGCGGATCCATTCAAAGAGCGTTTTGAAAAACTCCATAATTCTTTGCAGGAAGTTCGGTTCGCCGTCTTTGACTTCTTCATACCAGGCTTCGGTGTGACAGTTGTCTTCCGTCATTGCACTGACAAGACCTGTTTCATAATCATGCACGGTGAACTGTGTGCAATCAAAATCATCCACCGTGTACTGTACGTCCGATGTGATCACACGGTACAGCAATGCCGTTTCAAAATCGTGCCAATAGGAATGGGAGATGTTTTTGGTAAACCAAGTATACTGCGGCCAACGGCAGGTGGATGCATCAACCTGTCTGTCGGGAGAAATGTACTTTGCTTTTCCTTCTGCCTCACGCTGTGCAATATAATCATCGGAGAAAGTGTCGTAGATCGAATCCGCTACCGATGCACCGAAAGACGCTTTGTTGAGGGTTGCATACTGGTCTGCAAACTGATCGGATGACTTGCATACGGGAGCGATCTGGAAACCGTATTTTGCAATGACGCCGATGCGCATTCCGGATTCATCCATTGCATCATACAGCGTATCCAATTCCGCACGGACAAGTGTCTGATAGTTTTCGATTTTTTCGATCAATCCGGCATATTCGGTGCGTTTTGCACTGCCTTCTTCACCGAAAACATACAGCAATGCGTTTTCATAATCTTCTTCGCTCACACAAGCCCAGTAACCCGGCCATGTGAAGAATGTACCCAAAGAAAGAGCAGAGGTGACACCCTTGACGATCTTATTGTAAACGGTGTATTTGACAGTACCGGTCAAAACATCAATGGCACCGCTTTTTTCAGCAAGGTCAATGCTTTTCATTATAAAATTGTCAATGCTTGCAGAACCCGTGGCATTCATATCCAACAGGAAACGGTTGATACCTGCCGCATCTACGGTAAATTCGCCGCTGATGGTCTCGCTGATGAGTTCGGCACCTTCAACAACAGAACCGTCGAATGCAACGCCGTACAAAGAATCCGTTCCGTATTTTGCAATGTAAGCCATCACAACCGTTGTGCCCAGACAACGCGCAAGAACCGACACCTTATCGCATCCCGTGGCTTTCTTGATTCCTTCAATATAGGCATGGAATTCATCGGCTGTTTTCAGCGGATCCTGACGCCAATCATACCAGAACTGATAATCATACGCATAATACGATCCCTTGCCCTGCTTCTTGTCGACCGTCATATTGTAAGCCATAAGATCGCGCAGATTCTTGGAAATGTCAATATCGTTCTTGCTTTCACCGTTTTTATCGTATTGCACTTCGGTGAACAGTTCGCCGATCTCTTTTTCCAACGCGGCATAATAATTATCCCATTTATTAAACAGAATACCTTCCACAAGGAACGGTTGCAGAATGTTAACGACTGCATCCAGCACGCCGCTTTCTTCTTCTGTTTCTCCGCTTTCACCGCTGTCGTTGAAAATATTGAGTAACTCCGAAAACTTAAAAACAATGTTATCATCCGTATCACGCAATGCTTCACCGTCACCGAAAATGGCAATAACGGGAACCTGACTGCCGCTGCTCTGCGTCGGCGTAGGCAAAGCAACCGCGGGAATCGCAGCAGATACAACCATCAAAATTGAGAGAATAACACAAATAATTTTTTTCATGACAATACCTTTCTGTTTATTTTTCTATAATTATAAGGCGCACTGTCTCTATTCGCGTTTCCAAATTGTGAACATTTTATGAACAAGTGGCAAAATTATAATCGTAATTACCGTCAAATCGTTTATTTTCAGTTTTCTTTTCTTTTCATATTTTTTTGCCACTTGCCAAATGATCGGCAATGTGCCATAATAAACTTGGGATGACAGGTATCATCCTATGCAGAGCAAGCGTTCATTCTGTTCTGCTTTCCGATTTTGTACATCACAAAAGGAGTAAACGCATCATGAAAACACTGCTGATCCTTGTGGACGGAATGCGTCCGGATGCCATTGCAAACAATCCGCGTGTGCAAAAACTGCTTACACGCTCGGCTTACACCCTGCGTGCTCGCACCGTGGAGCCGTCCGTGACACTGCCTTGCCACGTTTCGCTGTTTCACAGCGTAGAACCGTCCAGACACGGAACGGTAACCAACGTATATACCCCGCAAGTGCGCCCCGTAAACGGCATTTGCGAGGTGCTTGCAAAATACGGCGAGCACAGCGCATTTTTTTACAACTGGGAGGAACTGCGGGACCTGACACGTCCCGATTCGCTTGATTTTGCCTACTTCCGCCGCGGCAGAAGCATCGGTTACGACAAGGCAAACATAGACATCACCGATGCGGCCATCCGCTATCTTAACGAAAATCCGACTTCGTTCGCATTCATATATTTCGGCTATACAGATATGGCCGGTCACAGACACGGTTGGATGAGTGAAGAATATATGCAAGCCATTGAAAACAGTTTGGATTGCATTGACAGGCTGATGACGGAACTGTCGGATGACTACACGTTCATCATCACAGCCGATCACGGCGGCCACGACCGTACGCACGGCACGGATCTGCCCGAGGATATGCTGATTCCCGTTATCATTGCGGGCAGTGCCGTCGGAACAAAGATTGCCTGCGGTGAGATCAAAAAAGAAGTCAGCATTCTCGACCTTGCCCCCACCGTGACGGCCTTGCTCGGCAAAGAAGCCGATGCGGAATGGGAAGGCAAAAGCATTCTCTGAATGACAAGCGGACTTTTCCATAAAGCAAAAAAACAGGTTGCCCTGCAGTTCGCCTGAACGGCAGAGAGCAACCTGTTGTCATTTATGCACGAAAATTGAATTTATCCGATCGGTTCAAAATCGGATGCCGGATGCTTGCACAGCGGACAAACAAAGTCTTCGGGCAGTTCTTCCCCCTCATACACATAGCCGCAGATCTTGCAAACGTACCCTTTTTTCTGCTCGGGTTTGGGCTGGGGTTTGGGTTTGATATGTGCAAAATAATACGAATAAGTCACACTCGGGACATCGGACAACACCTTTGCTTCCTCCACTTCGGCAATGAACACGGTGTGCGTTCCCACATCCTGCCAACTTTCGATCTTGCCGGCAAACACGGCGTTGGTAACCCCTTCGCAGTAAGCTACGCCGTTTGCACAGCGGTAAGGGGTGTCAACAAACTTGTCCGCATCGCGTCCGCTTTGGAACCCGAAATGCTGAAATACCTCAAAGGGTGTCTCCTGCGTGAGCACAGACAGGGCAAACACACCGCTTTCTTTGAGCATTTCATTGGTATGGTTTTGTTTATTAACAGCAAAAAGCAACCGTTTCGGAGTATCGGTGATCTGAATGGCGGTATTGATAATACAACCGTTGTCCTTGCCGTTCAGCGCGGTGCTGAGGACAAAAAGGCCGTAAGAAAGTTTGTGCATGGCAGTCGGATCGATCGGTGTCGTATTCATAAAAATCATCCTTTCACTGTTCTGTATTCAGTATTGTACATGATTATGTCGGAATAATCAAGCGGATTCAAAGAGAAGTTGCAAACATTTTTTGTTGAAAAAAGAGTTTTTCTTCTTTACTTTTTCATATCGGAAAAGTATACTGTACCTATCAAAGAAAAATGCGGAGAGTTTGTTATGGAAAATAACACTTTACAGAAAAAATACGGACTTATGACCGCCATTTGCATGGTGGTTGGCATTGTTATCGGTTCGGGTGTGTTTTTCAAGGCGCAAAACATTCTTGTCACAACCCACGGCAATATGACCATCGGCATCGTTGCATGGCTCATCGGCGGTGCGATCATGTTGTTTAACATTTTGGCCTTTGCGCAACTGGCACAGAAGTATTCAAAAGTCAACGGGCTGACCGACTATGCGGAAGCAACCGTCGGCAGCAGATATTCATATTTTGTAGGCTGGTTCATGGCCTTCATTTATGCGCTTACGATTTCTTCCATTCTTGCATGGCTGACGGCTCGCTATACGATTACATTCATCTGCTCGGTGAATCCCGATTTCGCCTTGCATATTGCCGCCGAAAACAGCGGAGCCGTATTTGGTCCCGAGACCATGGCTCTGACCGGCCTGTTTTTGTGTCTGAGTTTTGCCGTGAATGCACTGTCTCCGAAACTGGCAGGCAAATTGCAGGTTTCCACCACCGTTATCAAACTCATTCCGTTGCTGTTAATGGCAGTCATCGGAACGATCTACGGCGTGACACACGCATCCGCAGTGCAACCCGATGTTTCCGTTCTCGCCCATAATTTCGCAGTGGGGGCCGGTGAAAACAATACCATTTTCAGCGCGGTCGTTGCCACGGCTTTTGCGTATGAAGGCTGGATCATGGCAACATCCATCAACGCGGAACTCAAAAACGCAAAACGCAATCTGCCCATCGCGCTCATCGTCGGTGCGGTTATCATCGTAGCGGTATATGTACTGTATTTCATCGGCGTTGCAGGAGGTGCAGGCGTGGAAGAACTGCAAAAAGACGGTGCAACCGTAGCGTTCGTGCACGTATTCGGTCCTGTGGTCGGCAATATTCTGAATCTGTTCGTTGCCGTTTCCTGTTTCGGAACGCTCAACGGCTTGATGCTCGGCTGCACAAGAAGTATGTATGCACTGGCCGCCCGCGGCAACGGTCCGTCTCCCCATGTGTTTACGCAGGTGGACAATGCCACCAATATGCCCACGAACTCAGGGGTTGCGGCTTTGCTGATCACCGCATTATGGGCGGTGTACTTCTACGGCGCATCGCTCGCACCCAAAAGTTGGTTCGGCCTGTTCAGTTTTGACACAAGCGAACTGCCGATCATTACCCTCTATGCTATGTATATCCCCATTTACATCGCATTTATGAAAAAAGCAAAGGACTTACATCCATTCAAGCGTTTTGTCTTGCCTGCTTTGGCAATCATCAGTTCTGCAGTGATCATTTTCTTTGCGGTGTATGCGCACGGTTATACACCTTATATCACAGCAAAAGCGAACGGCACTTTCAGTTGCCCCGTACTGTTCTACCTCATCACGTTTGCCGTAATCATGTTCCTGAGCATTTTCTTTGCTAAAGGACTCAAAAACAAAACGGAAGGAAGTGCACGGGAATGAAAAAAGCAAAATTAAGACGTCCCGGTGACATCCGCCACGTTGCGGACAAAGGTTGGGAGAAATTCTGGTTTTATTTTGTGCAATGGACATGGGGATTGCCCGTGAATGCCGTCGGCGGACTTGTATATCTGATCTTAAAAACCAAATTCAGACATGAGCGTTTTTGCAACGCGTGGATCACCTATATTCCCGGGAACTGGGGCGGTCTTTCTTTGGGACTGTTTATTTTCATGGCAGAGGGCCGTGAAGAAGGCTGGACGAAAAACACACAGATCCACGAATACGGTCACACCATCCAATGCCTGCTTTTAGGGCCGCTGTATTGGTTTGTAGTCGCCATTCCGAGTGCATTCTGGTGCAACTGCATGGCAAAGTGGAGACAGAAAAACAATGTTTCCTACTACAAACTGTATTGCGAAAGTTGGGCAAACAACTGGGGACAGAAATGGAGCCGCCGCAAACAGTACGGAATCAAATAAATAAACAAAATAGGCAGGATCCTTGTATTTACGGATCTTGCCTATCTTTTTATGGTTCTTCACGGAAAGCGGAGAAATGTTGCAATTAAATTATGATTTAGCGTTGTACGCACAATGTAAATTGCTTCGTCAGTATTTAAAGATTTTTGGTCAAGCTTTTGCAAAAGCTTG
>JAFQKN010000018.1 GCA_017396895.1 Clostridia bacterium | reverse complement strand
GCAAGTTTTTCTGTCGTTTGAAGCAAAATCGGTCAAACAGAACGGCAAAACGTAAATTAAAAATGATAAAACAATCAAATTGTTTCCACTCGTTTAGCATTTAGCGTTTTGCGTTTAGAACTTGTAAATCATAATTTACTTATCGTTCTGCGCGGCTTCTTTTAACGCCTGCAGAATCGCAGACAGCATGAACGTAATAAAAGCGGTGGAAGCTCCTTCATAGTTGGAGCGGTTGATAGCGGCATAATATTCTGCCTGTCGGTCATGAATGATGGATTCGATCGGCAACCATGCAAACAGCGGTTTCCATCGGCTGAGCAACAACGTGTGCCATAGGCGACCGATGCGCCCGTTTCCGTCTGCGAACGGATGGATCAATTCCAGTTCATAATGAAATACGCAACTTTTGATCAGTATATGAAAATCGCTTTCTTTCGTCCAATTCAACAACTCAACCGTCAACTTCGGCACGTAATCAGGCAGTGTTCCGAAATGGATGATGTTGCCTTCGGCATCGGTCACACCCACATTGCCGCTTCTGAAACAACCCGATTCATCCACCAGCCCACGTGTTATCACGGAATGTGCAAGCAACAGATCGTCAACCGAATACGGATCCAGTGTGTCGAGCATATCATACACTTCGTACGCATTTTTGACTTCCGCGATGTCTTTTGGCGGTGCAAGTACCCGTTTGCCGTTCAGAACAGCCGTGACCTGTTCCAGACTCATGGTGTTCTGTTCGATGGCAAGGGAAGAATATACGGTGCGGATGCGGTTCGTACGCCTTAACACAGGGTTTGATGAAAGGGTGGAGGACGCATTGATCTGTCCGACCAATTCCGCAATATCGGCAATGTAATCAAGCATACTGCTTGTAATTTCAAAAGGCGGTTTTCGGTTCTGCATGCTATCACCTCGCTGTTATAATAACACAACATCGCTCATTTGGCAAGCCGAAATGAGCGATGAACGGTGCTGAAAACAATATCTTACGGATTTTACGGATGAATCTTGTTCGTGGTGATGTACTTGACTCCGAACAGACGCAAAAAGTCAACGCACGGCGGGAAATCCACCGTCCATGATGCCAGAGTGATGCCCTGTTCACGGGCGGAGCCGAGATGTTTGTAGTTTTGTGCAATGCCGAAATTGAATGCAATACCCATGTTCTGTTCTTTTACGAATGCGATTTTTTCTTCATCCAATTCGTTCATCAGATACCACAGTTCAATGTTTTCATCCAGCGAACGCACGGCGGCAAGACGGTCTTTGTCAAAGTCGATCACAAGCGCGTTTTCGTAAGCGGGGGAGGCTTTGAGCACATCGAGCATACTCTGCATATCTTCGGGAGTGCCGCCTTTGACTTCCACCATGGCGCGCATATTGTATTGTTCGCAAATTGCCAAGGCTTCTTCAAAGGTTGTCACGCGAAGATCGGGATAGTTTTCAATTCCGTTGCCGTTGTCGATGCGAAGTGTCTGTATTTCTGCAAAGGTCATTTGTGCCACTTCGCCTTCGCCGTCGGTCATCTTGTCCACGGTGTCGTTGTGGTTGAGGATCCACACACCGTCCGCAGTGGGCATGATGTCAAATTCTGCCGCATAAAATCCTGCTTTGCCCGCTTCTTCCAATGCGGGTGCGGTGTTTTCGGGCGCAACGGCGGAAAACCCTCTGTGGGCGGTCAGATTCAACTCTTGACCGAATAAGCCCGTCAGCGTTCGGTTTTCGTCAAGTGTTTTGTTTCCGATTCCCAGATACAGCAAACACGCTCCGATGAACAGTGCGATAAGTGATATGGTGATCAACAGTTTTTTCGTTCTTTTTTTCATGACACAAAGATCTCCTTGACAAAACAAATTGAATATTTCTAATATAACAAATAGTGTTCTTTCTGTCAAGAAAACAGGTCGTATGGAAAAAACAGTATTTTAAGTTTTTTTTAACTTTTGTGTTGACTTATGCGTGCAATTCAAGTTATAATGGTCATAAATGAGAATAAAGAATCATCGGTAGAGGTGCGTTTGACAAGAGTAGCACGCAAATGTGTGAAAGGGGATAACGCCGAAACGGATCGCTCTTTGCGGCGGTTTGTTGGTCCGGCTGTTAAGAGCCGTCGGACTGTCACTTTTGTGGAGCGCTATCCTTTGGCTTTTGTGTGAAAACGCAAACACGGTCACGGCGGCGCGGTCTGCCGTGTTTTTTTGTTCACAAAAAGAAAGAGAGGCTATGAAAAATGAGAAGAATTTCCGGTTCCCGCAGATTTTTCGTCGTTCTGATGATGTGTATCATCACTTTCACCTTCGGCACTGTGTTTGCAGGTATGACCGAAGCCGACACCGCTGCTCCCGATGCAGTTGCTGATGATGCCGTTTTGCTGATGGCTCCCGCTGCTGACGGAGAAGCCGCCGATGCGGACTTGCCCGCAGAAGACGCCGCAGATCTTGCAGACGACACCGCGATCGCAGACGATGCTGCGGTCCTGACCACAGGTGCGGCAGAAAACAGCGACACTGCATTTACTCTGCAGGTCGGTGAAGATGAATTTGTGGACTATGATCTCACGGATTTTGATTCCGCGCACGCTTATGTTGACAGTTATGCAGACAACATTGAACTCGACGAAAACTTTGAAGCCCACGTTGCGGCCGCAATTGCAAAAGTGCAGGAAGAAATTCCCATGTTTGCAACGTTCTGGGCTTTGATTCCTGCCATTTTCGCTATCGTGCTGGCACTTATCACCAAGGAAGTGTATTCTTCCCTCATCCTCGGCATTCTGCTGGGCGGTATCCTGTATGCAGGCGGCAACTTTGAAACCACGGTCGTTCATGTTCTGAGTGACGGTTTCGTTGCTTCTTTTGCCGATTCCTACAACATGGGTATCATCATCTTCCTTGTTCTTCTCGGTGCTCTGGTTGCCATGATGAACAAGGCAGGCGGTTCCGCGGCATTCGGCCGTTGGGCCATCAAGCACATCAAATCCCGTGTCGGTGCACAACTTGCTACCATCGCACTGGGCGTGCTGATCTTCATTGATGACTATTTCAACTGCCTGACCGTCGGTTCGGTCATGCGCCCCGTAGCCGATGCACACAAGGTTTCCCGTTCCAAACTGGCATACCTTATTGACGCTACCGCTGCTCCCGTTTGCATCATCGCTCCCATTTCTTCCTGGGCGGCCGCCGTTGCAGGTTTTGCAAATGCTGCAGGTGCAGAAAGCGGTATCGCGCTGTTTATTCAGGCTATTCCTTTCAATTTCTACGCACTGCTTACCATCGTTATGATGATCTTCCTTGCCGTGACCGGTCTTGATTTCGGCAAAATGAAAACACATGAAGAAAACGCAAAGAACGGCGACCTGTTCACTTCCGGACAGGTGCAGGCGGTTGAAGAAATGAAAGCCAACCCCAAGGGCAAGGTCATCGACCTCATTCTTCCCGTTGTGGTTCTGGTTGTTTGCTGTGTCATCGGTATGATCTACTCCGGCGGCTTCTTCGGCGCGGAAGGAACACACGATTTCATCGATGCATTCTCCAATTCCGATGCTTCCGTCGGTCTTGTATACGGCTCGGGTATTGCCATTCTCTTTACCGTTGTCTATATGCTTATCCGCCGTGTTGTCAGTTTCAAAGACCTCATGGCTTGCCTTCCCGAAGGTCTCAAGAGCATGACGCCCGCAATTCTGATTCTCGGCTGTGCATGGACGCTGAAAGCCATGACCGACTCCCTGGGCGCAAAGATCTTCGTTTCTCAGCTTATTGAAGGTTCCGCAGGTGCACTGCAGGCACTTCTTCCTGCTATCATCTTCCTGATCGCTGTCGGTCTGTCCTTCGCTACCGGTACATCCTGGGGTACGTTCGGTATTCTCATTCCGATCGTTCTGTCCGTATTCGGTGCAGAAGATCCGCTGACCATCGTTTCCATTTCCGCTTGTATGGCAGGTGCTGTTTGCGGCGACCATTGCTCCCCCATTTCCGACACCACCATCATGGCATCCGCAGGTGCACAGTGTGACCACGTCAACCACGTGTCCACCCAGTTGCCTTATGCCATGACCGTTGCAGGTGTTTCGGCTGTTGCTTACATCATTTCCGGTTTCATTCCGAAGTGGTACATCACACTGCCCATCGCAATCGTTCTTATGATCGCAACGCTGTTTGTTGTCAAGATCCTCTTTGACAAGAAAGCAGCCGCACCCAAGGCAGAAGCCAAGAAAAAATAAGTAAAGCACATAACTGCTTTTCACCTCCGATGTATTGCACATCGGGGGTGTTTTTACTTTATAGGAAACTGCGTTTCCATAAAGCAAAAATATTGTATGTCCCTGGCGAACGCACGCTTCACGTGCTCGGAGATGGACAAATCGAAAACGGTCGCCGTAGGCATACGGCGAAGCCGTTTTCTTGTACTTATATTAAAGTTGGTGTACAATATTTTGTTTTTTTTGCTTTACTTTTTGCTGTGTTTTTGCTATAATAAAAGAAAAAAGGAGATATGAATTATGAAAAACAAAACCGCAAAAATCTTTTCGGCAGGTTTTATTGCGTATCTGCTCCTGCAGGTTGCCAACGGATTGGCCAATACCTACTATGCTGTTTTCGGATGCATACAGCTTGCGCAGAGTATGTCTTCGGCACCGGATGTATCTGCCATACAGGGTGATCTGCTGACAATGGTGTTCAGCGGTGTGACGGTGCTGCTCAGCGCACTGACTTATGCCTTGCTTGCCGTGATTGCAGGCAGCGCACTGATTGAAAAATGCGGCACGTTAAAGGGCAAATTGCGGAAAATGTGGTTTGTTCCCGGTGCGTTGTATGTACTGCAGACCCTTATGTTTATAATCAGCCGGTTTGCAGATGTCTTTACACAGCCGTCGGAATATCTTATAACCGTTCTGACGAGTGCTGCGATAGACGTTGGGCAGGCACTTGTTTTCCGTGTGGTGATCGCAATTCTTTACTTTACACTGCCGCGCATTCTGCTTGAAAACGATCTGTTTGTATTCAAAAAAGAAACCACGCAGACACAGGTTGCAACAACCGATGCCGAATAATTGCAGTGCATATTCTTATCGGAAGAATGTCTGTTTTTCCAATTGCAACACCGCAAAACAGTTTATAAATAAAAAACGCAAACTGTAAAAAAACCGCCCCGATGCTCGTCGGGGCGGTTTTGCGTTTTGTGCATCGTCCCGTTTGCAGATTTTCGGTTCTTTACGAAAAGTCGGGACGTTGAAAAAAGATAAATTATGATTCAGCGGTGAGTGTGAGGAGTCAATCATGGGGACGGCTACTGTGATTGCAGAAACAGTTTTTCAAAGGCAAGCGCAGTACTGTCCTCTGATTGACGTGGCAACGACCAAAAGCAGAGAAACGAGTTTTTTTATGTTTATTGGTCTTTTCTTTTTTCGATTTCCGGAACAGATTATAGCATATATATATTGTCAAGAATGACATAAAATAAAAGCGGCCTTTTGTGCGAAAAACCGCCTTTCTGCGGCAATTTGCAGAGAGGCGGTTTCATGTCTCGGTTTGTTTATTTTTCGAGCAAACGCAAAGCCCCTGTGGGACAAGCCTTGACACACAGCAGGCAATCTTTGCACTGTGCTATGAGGTTTTCATCGCGGCATTCGGGACGGATGACCGTTGTGAAACCTCTGCCGACGAGACCGAGCAGTTCCTTGCCCGTATCGGCGCACACACGTACGCAGTTGTTGCACAGAATGCACTTGTTCTGATTGCGTTCTATGACAACAAGCCGCTGTTCGGTAAAGCAGGGATGATATTCACCGCATATTTTTTTGCAATCGATGTTGTAGTGGTCGGCATACACGGCGAGTTTGCAATGACCGTAATCATGACAGCCGCATTCCAGACAACGGGCGGCTTCCGCCATGGCGGTTTCGGGTGTGAAACCGAGATTGACTTCTTTGAAATCGTGCTTTCTTTCCTCGGCACTGCGGTGCGGCATGACGGCTCTCGGCTGTTTTTCGCGGTCGGAAAAATCAAGACTGCTTTCCTTGCGTTCGGACACAACAGGCTCTTTGTAAGTCCATTCGTAACCGCACAGGTATGCGTCGATCGCTTTTGCGGCACGGCCGGCTTCGGCAATGGCTTCAATGGCAATGGATGCGCCCTTGTTGGTGGCATCGCCTGCGGCAAAAATGCCGTCAAGAGAGGTCATGCAGGTGTTTTCGTCGGCAAGCAGTGTGCCCCACTGTGTGACGGGCATATCTTCAAAGCCCATGGGATCGTTTTTCTGACCGACGGCAACGATGAGCGAATCGAGTTCGAGTGTTACAAATTCGCCCTCTATGGGTATAGGCGCACGTCTGCCGCGTGCATCGGGTTCGCCCAATTGCATGACCTGCAGTTTTACACCCGTCACCTTTCCGTTTTCACCGAGCACTTCGGCGGGATTGGTCAGAAAACGGAACACAACGCCCTCTTCTTCGGCTTCTTTGATCTCAATTTCTTCTGCGGGCATTTCCGCTTTGGTACGGCGGTAAATGATGCTCACTTCTTCCGCACCCAGACGCACAGCGGTACGGCAGGCATCCATGGCGGTGTTGCCGCCGCCTACGATTGCGGTCTTTTTGCCGATGGTCGGCTTTTCGCCCAAAGCAACGGTACGCAGGAAGTCAATGCCGCCGAACACGCCGTCAAGGTCTTCCCCTTTACAGCGAAGCGAACTGCTTTTCCATGCACCGTTGGCAATGAGCAGGGCATCATGCTTTGCGCGCAGGTCGGCAACGCTTGCATCCTTGCCGACGGAGAAACGGTTAACGAGAGTAACACCGAGTTTTTCAATCTCCTCAATCTCCCTGTCGAGCACAGCTTTGGGCAGACGGTATTCGGGGATGCCGTAGCGAAGCATTCCGCCCATGGCGGGCATTTTGTCGTAAACGGTCACACGGTGACCTGCCAATGCAAGGTAATAAGCGGCTGTCAAACCTGCAGGGCCGCCGCCGATGATGCCGACGGTCTTGCCGCTGTCCTTTTCTTTTTCGGGAACGGTGTTTTCACCGCTTTTATAGACTTCATCTGCCGCAAAGGCTTTCAAAAACGCAATGGAGATCGGTTCTTCCACCTTTTGTCTGCGGCAGGCGGTCTCACACGGATGCGGACAGACGCGGCCGATGGAAGCGGGAAGCGGTACTCTTTCACGGATGGTTGCCACCGCGCCTGTAAAATCACCCTCAGCGATCTGTTTTACATATTTCTGGCAATCGGTATGCGCAGGACAGTTGCGTGTACAGGGGCCCAAGCAATCACCGTCGTGGTCGCTCATGAGCAGTTCCAAGGCAATGCCGCGCACTTTGCGAACCTTTTCGCTGTCGGTATGGATGACCATGCCCTCGCTGACCGTGGCAGAGCACGCGCGCAGAAGTTTGGGCACATTTTCAGCCTCCACCACGCAGACGCCGCAGGCGCCGTAAGGCGAACGGTCTTTGAGATAGCAAAGGGTGGGGATCTCAATGCCGTTTTGCTGTGCGGCAAGAAGTATGGTCTGCCCTTTTTCGGCGGTGCAAGGCTTTCCGTCAATGATGAGATTCACTTTGTTGATCATTATTTTGCACCTCCGTTTTTCTGAACGGCTTTCACGGGACAGACCGTGAAACAAACGCCGCATTTAATACATTGATTCAGGTCGATCACGTGCGCCGATTTGCGTTCGCCCGTGATGGCACCCACGGGACATTTTTTTGCACACAGACCGCAGCCGATGCACTTGTCCGCATCAATGGCAAACGTGCGCAGAGCCGTGCATTCATCCGCAGGACAGCGTTTTTCGCGGATGTGGGCCTCGTATTCGTCGCGGAAATAGCGAATGGTGGTGAGTACGGGATTGGGCGCGGTCTGGCCGAGTCCGCACAGTGCACCGCCGCGGATTCCTTCGCAAAGTTCTTCGAGCAGTTCAATGTCGCCCTCTTGACCTTCGCCTTGTGTGATGCGGGTGAGAATTTCAAACATTCTGCGTGTGCCGATGCGGCAGTGCACGCATTTTCCGCAGGATTCCTTGGTGGTAAAATCAAGGAAGAACCGTGCCATGTTGACCATGCAGGTGTTTTCGT
>JAFQKN010000169.1 GCA_017396895.1 Clostridia bacterium | reverse complement strand
TCGCCCGTTGCGACGGGCGACGAAAGGCTCCGCCTCCCGACTCCGCAAGCTTTTAAGAAAAGCTTGACCAAAACTTTTAATGGCTGACGACATCATAAAGTCACATATTAAATGAACCGCTAAATCATAATTTAATTGCAGCATCCCCCAACTTTCCGTGAAGAACCGAAATATTACCTTCTCACTTATTCTGCTCCTTTTTCTTGCGCAATGCTTTGAAAAACGAGGACAGCAGTTCGGCGCATTCGTCCTGCAATACCCCTCGTTCGACAAGGGGTTTGTGGTTATAGGGCAACTGCGTCAGATCCGTGACCGATCCCATCGAGCCTGCTTTGGTGTCACTTGCACCGAACACAACACGCTCGATCCTTGCATTGATGATCGCCCCCGTACACATCGGGCAGGGTTCCAGTGTGACATACAGTGTACATCCCGGCAACCGCCAACCGCCCAAGGTTTTGCAGGCAGAATCAATGGCTTCGATCTCGGCGTGATACAGGGCATTTTTGCCGTTTTCGCGACGGTTTCGCCCCGTGGCAATGATCGCACCGTCACGCACGATCACCGCCCCTACAGGGGTTTCCCACTCCTCTGCCGCTTCCCTTGCAAGCCGCAGAGCCGCCTGCATAAAAAAGATATCCTGTTCCATCGCCTTACAGCAATTCATCAAAGTATTTCAGTGTACGCAAACCGCAGGCAACACCTTTTTTGGCTTCTTCCATGCCCTCAAATTCGACCGTGATGTAGCCGTCATAGCCGTGCGCATCCAAAATACGCAAACACTGTAAAACAGGCACATCCCCGTGTCCGATGATAGCACCGCGCAGTGCATTGCCGCCGCGGGAACGGAAATAACCGTCGGGAGGAACCACTCCGTTGCCGTTTTTGACGTGGAAGTCCTTGGCATGAACATGGAACGCATAGGGAGCCATTCTGCCCACGGCAACGGCCGGATCTTCATCCGCACACAGGAAGTTGCCGATGTCCACCAGTGCACCGAAGTTCTCGTGTGCGACCGCATTGACAAGTTTTTCAACACGTTCGGAATCCTGACAGAAGAAACCGTGGTTTTCCACCATGGTACGAATGCCCTTTGTCTGTGCATATTCAGTGACCGCACGGCAACCGTCAGCGAGGATAGGCAAAGCCTGATCAAATCCCTTACTGCCGCGTTGACCGTCGGCAAAACCGCTTGTTGCGTCATGGCGCATTCTCTCGACACCCAGTGCGGCGGCTACGTCGATCTCTTTTTTCAGATCTTCGACCTGATTTTCATTTTTCAAAAAGTCAGCCCCGATGCAATAGCAGGCGATCTCAATGCCGACACGTTCCGCTTCCGCTTTCAGTTCGGCGGCATAAGCCAATTTCTCTTTGCCTTCGGGGGTGTGAATTTCGGCAAATTCAATGGCATCAAAGCCCATTTCCTTGGCAAGTGCGATCAATTCGATCTCGGTGTAAGCACCGCTTGAACGCAGTTGCGAATAGCTGTAAGAACTCACGCTGTATTTCATATTTATCCTCCTGTTTTGTCTGTCAAGACGGATTTATTTAACATAAGTGTAGCACGCACGGAAATGAAAGTCAATAATACAGTATTTTGGCAAAGTGCATTCATAGCCGTTTACTCTGCAAAAAGTGTGCGTAAATAATCAGTTCTCAAATCAAGAATCCGGACAATGCGAATCGATTCTCCGGTAACAGCATAAAAAATACCGAAGTTCCCTTTTATCAAACAACGATATGGCACATCACTCTGCAAAAATTTCACCTTCATCTATCCAACCACTCGTTTTCGCAGAGTCTTCCCCTTTTTTCAGTTCACGCATCAGTATTGCCGCAGCCTGCTCTTTCATAGCCTGTTTGCTGTTTTGCGTAACGATCAGCGGAAGTCCTTCCACATTCAAAGTTTGCTGGATAAAAACATTGATCGCATCTGTCAGCGTCATACCGCAACGTGCATATATTGATTCAACACGTTCTTTGATTTCGGGATTGATACGCATCTGAAAAGTCGCACTTTTGGGTGCATTGGCAACCGAAATATAGTCATCCATATTATCATCTCCAATTCAGTTTACACTTATTGTACCCTGAATAATCTATTTTGTCAATACAATGTCACTACAAACTATCAAAAGCAGAAATACATCTTGCAAAAAAAGAATGACTCCTGTATACTTTCATTGTAGTTTCCTGTCGGAGGTGTTTTATGATTGATTTTCTGAATCAGATTCCCATGGAAATCCGACCGCTGATTTCACTGTGCCTTATGCTTGCGTTTCTTTTTCTGTTTTTTAAGTTGGCAACAAAGGGCCAACGTCTGGTAAAAAATTATAGAAATGTAAAAATCGGGCAGACAAGCAAGCAAGTCATCAAACTGCTCGGAAGACCTGACCGCAAGCGACAGCTCGAAAACGGAAAAGTGCGATACGAATGGTATCATGACTCACCTGTAACACGCATAACATTTGCAGGACACACCATCGCAAAAAGGGATTCCGTTCACCGCTATGTCAGCGTGACATTTGTAAACGATCACGTTATCGGTGTCGATGCGGCAAATATGCATTAAACCTCAAAAAAAAGTGCTCTCACCCGGGTGAAAGCACTTTTTTTATTGTTTATTTTACAACGATATTGACGAGTTTGCCCTTGACGTAGAGTTCCTTGACCACGGTCTTTCCGTCAATGGCCTCCTGTACGGCAGGCTGCTGCTTTGCCTGTGCAATGGCATCGGCGGCTTCTGCGTCGGCGGCGATATTCAGACGGGCACGGATCTTGCCGTTGATCTGCACAACGATTTCAACGACGTCGTCTTTGCACTTTGCTTCGTCCCACGTCGGCCACTGTGCCATACTCAGAAGATCGGAATTTCCGAGTTGTTCATTGATCTCTTCTGCTACGTGCGGTGCAAAGGGGCAAAGGATGCGGATGAAGGTGTACAGTTCGTCCTTTGTGAGTGTTTTGACTTCGTAGATCTGATTGAGAAGCGTCATCATGGCGGCAATGGCCGTGTTGAACTTCATGTTTTCAATATCCTCGGTCACCTTCTTGACGGTGCGGTGGAAGGCACTTTCAAGAGCAGGGGTTACACCTTCGCCGTTTGCCATGTTCACAAGGTCGGCAATTCTGTCGATGAATCTCTTACAGCCCTTTACG
>JAFQKN010000168.1 GCA_017396895.1 Clostridia bacterium | reverse complement strand
GTAGCGTCCCGAATGCGTCAACTGGCAGAAGATCAGCGGTTCAAAGCCGTTTTCACGCAAGCACACCGAACGGATCATTTCCACAGCCTGCGCAAATGCGGATATATTTTCTTTTGTTATATACAATTGCCGCGGATTGGCTCGCGCTTCGGGCAAAACGGCCGTGGCTTCAAACCAGATCATGCCGGGGCCTCCCTTTGCAAAGCGTTCATAGCGGCGCAGTGTCAGCACATCGGGTGCACCGTCGTGCGTACCGTCACAGCCTTCCATGGCCTGATAACAAATACGGTTGGCGGCTTCTTTTTTACCTACACGCAGCTTTTCCGCCAACACCGATGTGCTTTCGGAAAACGGCAAAAACGCACCCGTTTGTGCGCAGAGTTGTTGTAAATGCGCTTTGTTTTTCGGCATATCAAACATAAAGATCAGCCCTTTATTTTCCATATTTCCCTTTCAGTATAACGGAAAGAACAGTTCTTGACAATAGGGTAAATTTATTTTATCATGGAAAAAAGAACAAATGCAAAGGAGAGCCTGTTTATGCATTTTCAAGACGCTGTCAGCCGATACGTACAGAATCCCACACAAGAAACGCTCAACGAAACAGCCGCCGCACTTTGTGCGCAAATGTCTCTCGGAGAAAAAATACGAATGTTGCGCGGCCATGCCCTCAGCGCAACCGCACGCAATTTCCTGCGCTACGGCCGCTATTATAACGCAACCCCCTACGGTGCAGGCGGATGCAAACGTCTGGGCATTCCTGAAGTGCGTTTTTCAGACGGCCCGAGAGGTGTCGTGATGGGCAAATCCACCTGTTTCCCCGTTTCCATGCTGCGCGATGCGGCTTTTGACGATGAACTGGAATACCGCATCGGTCAAGCCATTGCCAAAGAAGCACTCGCACAGGGGGCGAACTACTTTGCAGGCATCTGCATCAATCTGTTGCGCCATCCCGCATGGGGCAGAGCACAGGAGACCTACGGGGAAGATCCGTATCTGCTGGGCAGAATGGGCGTTGCGCTCACCAAAGCGGTGCAATCTTACGGTGTGATGGCCTGTCCGAAGCATTACGCTCTCAACAGCATTGAAGATCTGCGTTTTTCGGTGGATGCAAAAGCCGATGCGCAAACTTTGCGTGACGTGTATCTGCCGCATTTCAAAAAATGCATCGACGCAGGTGCGCTGTCCATTATGGCCGCTTACAACAAATGCAACGGCACGTATTGCTGTGACAGCAAGGAATTGCTGACGGATATTCTGCGTAACGAATGGGGATTTGACGGCTTTGCCATTTCCGACTTTTTCTTCGGCATTCACGATGCCGCACAGGCACTCAATGCAGGCTTGGACATCGAAATGCCCTATACGTTCAAATATGCCGCCCTGCCGCTTCTTATCAAAACGGGAAAAGTCAAAGAAGAAACGGTGGATCTTTCCGTCTGCCGCATTCTGCGCGCACTGATTCAAAACGAGCCGAACACAAAGCCTCAGCCCGAAAGCGTCGTTTTGTGTACAGAACACAGAGCATTGGCACGTGAAGCCGCCTGCAAAGGCATTACCATGCTCAAAAACAAAGACAAGAGTCTTCCGATCGCACAAGGTAAAACGATTGCCGTCATCGGCCGTTATGCCGACAAAGTAAATGTCGGTGACCACGGCTCAAGCAACGTGTACAGTCCCTACACGGTGACGCCCTATAAGGGTTTGATGCGCCGTTTCGGTGCCGAAAACGTAAAACTGTATAACGGTGCAGATGCGCAAAAAGCACTTGAACTTGCAAGCACATCCGACTATGCCGTGGTGTGCGTGGGCAGTGACTACCTGCAAGAGGGAGAATTTCTCGTCAACCTCGGTGAAGTCAAGAAAAAACCGCAGGGTGCAGGCGGCGACAGAGAAAGCCTGCGTATTCCCACAGAGGACATCGCACTCATCCGTACGGTCGCACAGAGCAAGGCAAAACTCATTGTCAACATCATGGGCGGCAGTGCGTATGTGATTGATGAATGGGACGATCTTGCAGACGGTATCTTCATGAGTTATTATGCGGGGCTGGAAGGCGGAACGGCCCTTGCCGATATTCTGTCGGGGGATGTCAACCCCTCGGGCAGACTTCCCTTTACGGTCGCTAAAGAAGAAAGCGACTATCCGACATTCCGCCGCATCGGTGACGACACAAAAGAGATCCGCTACGGTTACTATCACGGTTATACGATGTTTGAAAAAGAGGGCATCACCCCCGCTTATCCGTTCGGCTTCGGCCTTTCCTATTGCGATTACTCCGTCTCCCGCGTCAAAGCGGAATGCAAAGACGGCGTTGTGAAAGTACATTTTGCCGTGACGAACAAAGGCGACGTTGCAGGCGAATGCCCCGTGCAGATCTATGCTTCTTCCCTTTCTGCCGACCGTCCCGTGAAACTCCTCAAAGGCTTCAAACGCATTGCTTTGGAAGCGGGACAGACGAAAAAAGCAACCGTAAATATACCCGTTGCAGATCTTGCGTTCTACAATGCGGAAAAACAGGATTATCTTGCCGATTCCGCTTATGTGTTCCACGTAGGTCTCAGCAGTGTACAAACAAAAGAATCCACGGCGGTGACGATCGAATGACAGGTTTCAATTCCGTTACGTTCCGAAAAAAAACAATTGATGAAATTCTGCTTCTAGCGCAAAAAACAGGCAGTGAATGCATTGAATGGACGGGAGACGTCCATGTGACAGACACAAAGATCGCACTCGATACCGCAAGAAAATGCGATGAACTCGGCATTGCCCACACCTCCTACGGCAGTTATTACAGAACAGGCCACACCGATCCTGCCGAATTTGAACGGTACTGTGAAATCACCGCCGCATTGGGGGCTGACACGGTGCGCATCTGGGCAGGTCACAAAGGTTCTGCGCAGTATACAAAAGACGAACTGCAGGCGGTTACTTTGCAGATCGCCAAAGACGAAGAAACAGCCGCAAAATACGGTGTGACACCCGCTTTTGAGTTTCATCCCGACACGCTGACCGACAGCGGCGATGCGGCTCTGCGATTGCTGTCCGTTTGCAAAACCACGCAGACCTACTGGCAACCGCGATATCTCGGTAAAGACACGCAAAACCTCTCCCGCGTGGCACATCTTGCAAAAAACGTGCACCTGTTTTACTGGGATCTGCTCGGTTCACGCAGATGTTTGCTTGAAAAAGGCGAACAAACCCTTGCCGCTTTTATTCACACACTCAAGGCAAGCGGATTTGACGGCAATTACTACCTTGAATTCTGCAAAAATGACGATGCCGACTGTTTTTGTAAAGATATGCAAACACTGTTGAGGCTGACAAAATGAGGTGAAAACGGTGCACTATCCGTTTGCGATTGACAACTATATGGCCGGCCTGTTTGAATCGGTTTATAAAGATCC
>JAFQKN010000167.1 GCA_017396895.1 Clostridia bacterium | reverse complement strand
TGCACCTCCCCTTCCGGCTTTTTTCGGACACATCTTCGCAATATAATATTATATATTATTTTATCGAAAAATGCAACAGAAATATAAGCACAGCACGCGGCAATGAAATTATAAGTGCGAAACGCAAACGCTGAACGAGTGGGAACAAGAAGTTTGCTTTTTCATATCTGCTTTGCAATGTCTAATGAATAATATTTCATGTTTGCCTAAAAAAAATGAGACTTCCCTTTTTGTTCGTTGAGCATTCAGCACTTTGCGTTTAGCGTTCTGCACTTTGCGTTTAGCGTTCTGCACTTTGCGTTTAGCATTCAAAAAGGCTGCATCTTTCGACACAGCCTTCTTTGTTCTTAACTTCTGAGTTTTGCTCGAATGATCTTGCCGCTGATGGTTTTCGGCATTTCATCACGGAATTCAACGATGCGCGGATATTTATAGGGTGCGGTACGGTCTTTGACATACTGTTGGATCTCTTTTTTGAGTGCATCCGTAGCATCGGTGCCTTTGGTAAGAACGATGACCGCTTTGACCACTTGACCGCGGATCTCATCGGGGGCGGCAACCACAGCGCATTCCAGCACATAAGGCAGTTCCATGATAACGCTTTCAATTTCAAACGGCCCTATGCGATATCCCGAGGACTTGATTACGTCATCCACACGGCCGACATAACGGAAATTGCCGTTTTCATCGCGCCATGCAGTATCCCCCGTGTGATAATAACCGTCATGCCACACAGCGGCGGTCTGTTCTTTATCACCGTAGTAACCCTTGAAAAGACCGCAAGGTACGTTCCCTTCTTCGGCACGGATCACGATTTCGCCCGTTTCACCCGTTTTGACAGAATTTCCGTCAAGGTCAATGATATCCACTTCATACTGCGGATTCGGTCTGCCCATGGAACCGGGAACGATGGGCATACCCACAAGGTTTGCAATGGTCAGTGTCGTTTCGGTCTGCCCGAATCCTTCCATCAGTTTGATGCCTGTGGCACGCAGGAAACGGTTGTATACTTCCGGATTGAGTGCCTCCCCTGCCACGGTGGCATATTTGACACTGCTCAGGTCATATTTGGAAAGATCTTCGCGAATGAAGAAGCGATACATTGTCGGCGGCGCGCAAAAAGTGGTGACTTTGTATTTCTGCATCAACATCAGAATATCTGCCGCGTCAAAACGGTCAAAGTCATACACGAACACGGGCGTTTCGCACAGCCATTGGCCATAGAGTTTACCCCACAGTGCCTTGCCCCAACCTGTGTCGGAAATGGTAAAGTGCAAACCGTTGGGATCGACATTGTGCCAGTATTTTGCGGTCACAAAATGACCGAGTGCATATTTGTGCGAATGCTTTGCAATTTTGGGATACCCCGTTGTGCCGCTTGTGAAGAACATGATAACCGTTTCATCACCGCAAGGTCTGCTTTCATCGGACGGCACTTCATACGTTTTATCAAACGCACCCACTTCCTTGCGGAAATCGTGCCAACCTTCACGCACGTTGTCACCGACCATGACTTTGCAAATGTGCATACCGGTTTCTTCAATGGCGGCTTCGGCGGCTTCGGCGGTCTCACCGTCTGCCGTGCAGATGATTGCGCTTACATTACCGGCTCTGTAACGGTATTCAAAGTCATGCTCTTTCAATTGATTGGTTGCGGGAATGGCAACCGCGCCGATCTTGTGCAGAGCAAGAATGGAGAACCAGAATTCAGGGTGTCGCTTGAGCACGAGCATCACCTTGTCTCCCTTACGGATGCCCAGACTCCTGAAGTAGTTTGCGGTCTGTGCTGACAGGCGGCTGATGTCGGAAAACGTATAGATTTTTTCGTTTTTCTCTCGGTCAAGGTGGATCATGGCGGTCTTTGTCGGATTCTTTGCGGCAATTCCGTCCACGATATCGAAAGCAAAATTAAAGTTTTCGGTGTTCTTGAAGCGCAGAGAGGTCAAAATGCCCGTTGCGGGATCGGTTTCTTCGTCCACAAATTTTGCATAGATCGGATCGCGCAGATTGGCAAGATCGGTGTTGGTGACAGCCACCGTTGCAACGGCTTCTTTAATCTCTGCAGGCCCGTCCGAATCGGGATCAAGCAAAATGGCGTACAGTTCGAGGTCTTCCCCGCCGATGGCAACTTCACAATGCGGAATGGTGGAATCAAAATAAATGCAGTCGCCGGGATGCAGAATTTCGGCTTTGTTGCCGATATACATTTTCATGCAGCCTTTCATGACGATGTTCATTTCCTGCCCCTTGTGGGTAACGAAATGCAAAGGCTGTTCAAGAATTTCTTCCGAATAAGGAATGGTCACGTAAAACGGATCGGCAATGCGGTTTTTGAACATACTTGCCATGTGGTCGTAGATATACCCTTCCTGGCGCTGCATTCTCATTCCTTCGTTTTTGCGTGTGACGGTGTAAGAACGAAGTTCCGGTGCTGCACCTTCAAGCAGTTCCGTCATTTCAACGCCGCAGATCTGAGCAAACTTATAAATAATGGTGAAGGAAAGATCACTTTCTCCGCTTTCGGCACGGAAATACTCAATTTCGGAAATGCCGATCTTTTCCGCCGCTTCACGCGCGGTCAGACCGACGGCTTCGCGAAGTGCACGCATACGTTGTGCAACTTCCGCGAGTTTATGTTGCAAACTTACTTCACTCATATCATTACCCTCCGATTCAAAATACTGAAAATCAGTATAGCATACTTCTTATTCGGAGTAAAGCATTACAGTTCAAAAATATAACCGTTATTTATTTTATTTTTCATCAATGTGCGCAATATGTTGTCTGCATTTTCACTTCAGCAGAACAACCCGTTCGATCCTTTTGATACGATTTGACTTTTTTTGAAATTCCTTTATAATAACTGTAGGTGATCTATTTTGTTTAAGGAGGCTTTTGTGTGCGTTCTGCAGGAAAAAAGAACCGTTCGCCGTCTAAAGGAAAAATTGCCGTACTGTGCGTATTGGCTGTGATTGTGCTTGCGATCACGCTTGTAATGACCGACTGCATACCGCCCTACACGAGCATTGCAAAAGGCTTTGTTGAGATCGGCATTGACTACATAAGCCTTGACCGTGCGGATGAAAAACAAAGCAAAGCCAACGTGCAGGCAGCACTTGAGAATGCGAAAAGCCATGTATCACACCCCTTTGTGCTTGCCACACAAGAGGAGTTTGATGCGGTGAAGAAAAGTGTTCTTGCCGGCGACAACGGCAATGAAAAAGTGAACACATATTATGAATACACAAAATATTACGCTGACTTACTCCTGCTTGACGAACCTGCGTGTGCACCGCTTGCGTATGAGTTGGACGAAGAAGATGCCATTCTTGAAATTTCCCGTGAAACACTGGAGCGAGTGATCGCCTTGGGACTTGTGTGGAAAGTGACCGATGACGATCAATATGCATCCCGTGCATGGGAAGAACTCGAAAACGTATGCAACTTTTCTGATTGGTGTCCGACACATTTTCTGGACGTTGCCGAAATGAGCCTTGCCGTTGCGCTGGGATACGATTGGTTTTTCGATTGGCTGAATGACGAACAGAAACAGACTTTATCACAGGCTTTCATCGAAAAAGGTCTCAAGCCGGCAAGCAGTAAAAATCTGCTGAAATACTGGTGGTCGTGGAGTAAAACCAATTGGAATGCGGTGTGCTATTCGGGGATCGGCATTGCAAGTATGGTTTTCTATGATGACTGCGAAAAGCAGGCGGTCAACCACCTGACCAAAGCTTACAATAATATGCCCATTCATTTCTGCAATTTCACACCGGACGGAGCGTATGCGGAAGGTCCCGGCTATTGGGAATACGGTGTGCGGTATCTGACGTATTTTATCAAAACTTCCAAACAGTTTTTAGGCACGGATTTCGGTCTTTCGCAATATGCAGGTGTGGAGGAAGTGGGTGCATTTCCTGTTTATATCTCCTCGCCCACGGGTGTTTTTAACTACGGAGACAACAAACCGAATGCCCTGTACAGCCCTGTTTTGTATTACTATGCAAACGAATTTGCAAACCCTCTGACGGGACATTATCAGAACGCCTTTGCGGATGTGCTTACGAAAGAACTGTCCGAACGCCGTACACAAATGCAGGATATGCGTGAACTTCTGCACTCGGTACGCGAGCCTGCAAGAGAAGCGGCACTGAGTGCTTTGTGGTATTACGTTAGCAGTGAAGAAGCCGATTTTTCCGCACTTCCCAAGAGTGTGCATCTGGAATCCTCGGCAGGCGAAGAACTGTTCATCATGCGCAGTGCCTACCTCGATGAAAACGCAACCTATGCCGCGATCAAAGGCGGTTATAACTACACAAACCACGGGGATTTGGACATCGGCACGTTCGTGTTTGATGCATTGGGTGTTCGTTGGGCGGAAGAAAACGGCCCCGGTCACTACGATGCACCCGGTTATTTTGTGCCGACCTACGGCGGCGGCCGTTGGAAAGTATATGAAAAACGTGCCGAAGGACAGAACACCCTCGTTATCAACCCCAAAGAGGGTGAAGATCAGTTTGCCTTTGCACGTTGCCCGATCACGGAGACTTGCATAACGCTGTCAGGCGATCCCGGAACGGCCACAAAAGAAGGCGGCGAAGCGGTGATCGACATGACAAGAGCCTACCTTGAAAGCGATGTCGAACGTGTTGTGCGTACGTTCCGTTTGCACGAGGATTACACGGTGCTGACCGTCAAAGATGAAGTGCAATGCAAAGAAGAAAGCGATATTTTCTGGTTTATGCATACCAAAGCCGACATTGTCATATCCCCGGACGGCAAGACCGCAACCCTGACACGTGACGGAAAACAGTGCATTGCAAAGTGCCTGCAGGACGGTACGTTCAGTGTGATGAATGCCCAAAGCCTTGTATACCCCGATTATGAATACAATAAGCAATTGGATTTGAAGAAACTCACCGTGACGGCTGAAAATGTACAATCTGCCGTGATTGAAGTGGAGTTGAGCCCTGTATATTAAGTTTTTTGATTGAGAGAGAAAGAGAGAACCATGCATTCAAAGATTACTTTTTTTAACAAACCCTTCTGCATCACCCTTCTTGCCGTAGCTTTTGTATACGGCCTTGCACTCCCCTTTTTCTGGGGCAACGATCCCACAAGCGAACTCGGAACGCTTTCACTTTTATGTGAAAACCGCAAATTATGGTTCTGGGCTTGGGGACTTCTGACCGCAGGCAGTGTGGCTGTCAATGCACAGTATATGTACAAAAAATTCAACTGTAAAAGCAAAATCCTCGATGCATTCTGTATTTTGAGTATGATCGGTGTATGTTGCATTGCCCTCACACTCGGCCACAGTATTGAGGATTGGAACCCCAAACGCATTCTGCACTGGGTTGCAACGGGTGTTTTCATTGTGTTTTTAATGGCAAGCGTGGTACTGTTTTTTATTTTCAACATAAAAAAACACAAAGCCTTCCCTGCCCTGACCGTCTGCACATTCCTCATTCTTGCCACATTCGGCATTTTATTTGGTGTCATGGGAAAAAGCGCAATCATGGAAATGGTACCCATTGCCATGTTGCAGATACTGTTGTTTGTGGTAAACTTCACACCGCTTGTGAAAGCGGAATAAACAGAGCCGAACACAAAGTGATAAGCGTCGGTTGACCGTAACGGTATTTGGTTGCGGTCATTTTTTGTGTTCTTCGTGCAAACAGTGGTTATAAAAAACAAATTGCGCTTGCATTCAGAGTTTTGCACTTATTTTTCTTGCTTTTATCCCCTTTTTATGTTACAATAATATGTTGTAATGTTTTTTTGCGGAGGCTTTTTATGGACTTTTTCGGCGGAAAATATCAGGTGGCCGTGATCGGTGCAGGTCATGCAGGTATTGAAGCAGCACTTGCATCTGCGCGCCTGGGTTGTTCTACGGTCTGTTTTACGGTGAACCTTGATTGGGTTGGCAATCTCCCCTGCAATCCGTCCATCGGCGGCACAAGCAAGGGACACCTTGTGCGTGAAATTGATGCACTCGGCGGTGAAATGGGGAAAGCCGCGGATGCCACGCTGATCCAGAGCCGTATGCTCAACGTCGGAAAAGGGCCGGCCGTACACTCTTTGCGTGCACAGATCGACCGCCGTGCTTACAGCCAATACATGAAACACTGCATGGAACTGCAGGATAATCTTGACCTCATTCAAGCTGAGATCGTACATCTCGAAAAGTGCGAAAACGGTTGGAAAATGCACACACAACTGGGGTGTGTGTATGAAGCAACCTGCTGTATCCTTGCAACGGGCACGTTTTTGGACGGTAAAATTTATGTCGGTGAACACGTACACTCTGCAGGCCCCGACGGTATGTTTCCTGCCGTGAAACTTTCGGGTTCTCTTAAAGAAATGCATCTGCCGCTTCGCCGTTTCAAAACGGGTACACCGTCACGTGTCAACCGCCGTTCGGTGGATGTGTCCACACTGGAAGTACAGTACGGAGATGAACAGATCGTCCCCTTTTCCTTTGATTGTGCAAAACTGCCTGAAAACAAAGAAGTTTGCTACATTACATATACAAACAGTGAAACCAAACGAATTATCATGGAAAACTTACACCGTTCTCCCCTGTTCGGCGGCATGATCGAGGGTGTCGGTCCGCGTTACTGTCCGAGCATTGAGGACAAAATGGTGCGTTTTTCCGAAAAAGAACGCCACCAGATCTTTATTGAACCGTGCGGATTGAATACGGAAGAACTGTATCTGCAAGGTTTGTCATCCTCTCTGCCCATTGACGTGCAGGATGCTTTTCTGCGCACGATTCCGGGACTTGAAAACGTCAAAGTCATGCGCAATGCCTACGCGATCGAATACGATTGTACCGATCCGCTTGCACTCAAACCCACGCTTGAATTTTTGGATTTTGAAGGACTTTTCGGTGCAGGGCAGTTCAACGGTTCCTCGGGGTATGAAGAAGCCGCCGCACAAGGTCTTGTTGCCGGAATAAATGCAGCACACAAAATATTGGGTAGGGAAGCCTTCATTCCGGAACGAAGCGGATCGTATATCGGCACGCTCATAGACGATCTTGTCACAAAAGGCTGTAACGAACCGTACCGCATGATGACCAGCCGTTCGGAATACAGACTCGTATTACGACAGGACAATGCCGACCTGCGTCTGACCGAAACGGGCTATAAATTGGGGCTGATCTCTGAAGCACGTTACAAGGCTTTGCTTAAAAAGATCGAATTGATCGCAAACGAACGCAAACGTGTGGAAAACACCATCATTGCACCCTCGCAGGCACTCAACGAGACACTTGTTTCACGTGAAACATCCGCGATACAATCAGGTGCAAGATTGTCCGATCTCATCCGCAGACCGCAACTCAATTATGCGGTTCTTGCGCCGTTTGACACCACGCGTCCCGATCTGCCGTATGAAATCTTTGAACAGGTGGAAATTGACCTTAAATATGAGGGTTATATCAAACGTCAGTATGCCGACATCCGTGAACAGCAAAGATTGGAAGGGAAGTTGATTCCCGAAAATATAGACTACTCCAAGATCATCAACCTGCGTACGGAAGCTGCAGAAAAATTGCAAAAAATTCGTCCGCACAGCATTGGACAGGCGGCAAGAATTTCGGGTGTAAGTCCTGCAGATATTTCTGTTTTGATGATCTATCTTGCTAAACACAATAAAGAATCATAAAAGGGGAGTCACACATGACGATTTCCAAAGAACTTTTATTCCGTTCCTGCTCACAATTCGACGTAACAGTCAGTGATGAATGTGCAGACCGCCTTGACACTTATGCAAGATTACTCATAGATTATAATGAAAAAGTGAACCTCACCGCCATTACACAGCCCGATGAAATCGTGCGCAAACACTTTACAGACAGCCTGTTGTTGTTACGTTACGTTACGTTACACAAGGGAACACGCTTTGCAGATATCGGCACAGGCGGCGGTTTTCCGGGCGCAGTATTGCTTTGTGCCGTACCCGAAATGGATGCGGTGCTTGTTGATTCGATCAATAAAAAATTGGATTTTGTACGGTTTTTACTCCATGAACTCGGATTGAAAGCCGAAGTGCTGACAGCGCGCGCAGAAGAACTCGGCAGGAAAGGGGAGTACAGAGAAACTTTTGACGTTGTGACTGCCAGAGCCGTTGCACAGCTCAATCAACTTTCCGAATATTGTATGCCGCTTGTCAAAGTAGGCGGTGTGTTCGCTCCGATGAAAGGAAAACTGGAAGAAGACGAACAACAACGCGGATTCGGAGCGATTGCGAACTTAGGCGGAAAGGTAGAAAAGAACATATCTCTGACACCTGATGGCGCACAGCGACACATTGTGATTGCAAAAAAGATATCGCAAACTCCGACAAAATATCCACGAAATCAGGCACAGATATCCAAAAAACCCTTGTAACAGCCAACAATTTTCATTATTTTACAGACATAATACAATTCAATTTGCAAAAAGAATGTGGTATATTTCACTTGCAAGGACGGGACAAGCCTTGCATCTGAAATATACCGCTTTTGTTTTATGGAGAAAATGCCAATGCCGTTGAATCAATTGGCGCGGGGCGGTCGGATCTTTCCGATCGCAGTTGAAAAGATCATACCAAACAGACATCAGCCACGAACGATCTTTCGTGAAAACGAATTGCAGGGCCTCGCCGCATCCATAGCGGCGAACGGAATTATACAACCGCTTTGCGTTCGACCGACAGGGGAGTGCTTTGAACTTATTTCAGGAGAACGTCGTTTGCGGGCAGCAAAAATGGTCGGTCTGCACACGGTTCCTTGCATAATTTGCGATGCCGATGACAAAAACAGTGCTGTCTATGCACTGATCGAGAACATACAAAGGTCTGATCTGCATTATTTTGAAGAAGCGGAAGCACTCCGCAATCTGCTTCAACTATTTGAAATATCACAATCCGAAGCCGCGTTGATCCTTGGACGTTCCCAGTCATCCATCTCCAACAAAATCAGACTTTTGCGCATTCCCGGTGAACTGCGCGAACAGATAATCAGGCACGGTTTATCCGAACGTCACGCAAGGTCACTTTTACGGTATCAAACAGATGATGCGATGAAGAAAGCACTGCGCGAGATCTGTTTACACGGGCTTTCTGCTGAGCAGGCAGAAAAAGCACCGATAGAATCATTTCCTGTAAAAACACAGCAGGAAAAAGAGAACAATCGCAGACAGCGCGCTGTGTTTAAGAACATACGCATTTTTCTGAATACATTTAACCATGCAGTTGATATCATGCGTAATGCCGGAATCGACGCAGGAACAGACGAGGAGGAGACAGACGACTATTACATCTACACGGTAAAAATCCCAAAAACAATCCAAAGTAGGGACAAACCCGAATAAAATCTTCCACACCATATCTTTCTCTTTCACACCCCATATCCAAACACAGGCAGGCGGCAGAAATGCCGTCTGTCTGTGTTTTAAATGTTTCACGTGAAACAATTACATTCTTGCGATGATAAAATGTTTCACGTGAAACATAATTTGAGGTTGATTTTTACATAACCGTGCTATATAATAATATAAAATAAATATCATTACTGGGAAAGCCCTTTTCCAATCAATATACGGAGGTCTGATTATGGCAAAAACCGTTTCCATACTCAACCAAAAAGGCGGTGTCGGGAAAACCACTACCGCCGTTAATCTTGCCGCTGCCATCGGTCTGCAAGGCAAAAAAACTTTGCTCGTTGACATCGATCCGCAAGGCAACTCCACAAGCGGATTCGGAATCAATAAAAGAAACATAGAAAGTTCATCTTATGACGTACTCACAGGTAAATGCAACGCAAAACAGGCAATTATACGTACCGAATTTGAAAATATAGATCTCATGCCGTCCAATATGAATCTTGCAGGGGCAGAAATTGAAATCATAGAAATACCAAACCGTGAAACGCTTCTCAAAAAAGCCCTTGCCGCCGTGTGGGATGAATATGACTATATTTTTCTTGATTGCCCTCCGTCATTGGGGCTGATCACGCTCAATGCACTCACAGCATCCGACACGTTTTTAGTCCCCATTCAGTGTGAATACTACGCACTAGAAGGCCTTTCACAGCTCATGGCAACCGTCCGTCAGATCAAACGCCTTTATAATCCCTACATTGATTTAGAAGGAGTTTTACTGACCATGTACGACGGCAGACTCAATCTGACACAACAAGTAGTGGAAGAAGTCAAAAAGTTTTTCCCGAAAAAGGTGTTTACAACCGTCATTCCGAGAAACGTAAGATTATCCGAAGCTCCTTCATTCGGTCAGCCCGTCATGTATTATGACCGAGCAAGCAAGGGAAGTGTAGCGTATTGCGACCTTGCAAAGGAATTTTTAGACAAACAGAACAAATAATATACAAGGAGGTCAGCCTATGGCTACCAAAAAAGGCGGTCTCGGCAAAGGCATCAGTCAACTTTTTGTTGAAAATGCACCCGAAGACAACCTCACCGAAGGCGTTGTACAACTTCCGATCGGTGACATTGAACCCGACAGAAACCAACCCAGAACCGAATTTAACGAAGAAGCCTTGCAGGAACTGGCAGACAGTATCATAGCACACGGTATCTTACAGCCGATTCTCGTACGCCCGCAATCAGACGGATCTTACCGCATTGTTGCAGGTGAACGCCGTTGGCGTGCCGCAAGAATTGCCAATCTACCGCGTGTTCCCGTAGTCATTAAAGTGCTCAGCGATGCAGAAGCGGCAGCGATCGCACTCATCGAAAACCTACAGCGTGAAGACCTGAATCCCATGGAAGAAGCCCTCGGCATCAAGAGACTCATGGAAGAATTCGGCCTTACCCAACAGGAAGCAGCCGAACGTCTTTCCAAATCGCGTCCCGCAGTTGCAAACGCACTGAGACTTCTGCAATTGCCCGAGGATTGCTGTGAACTCGTAGCCGACGGCACCCTTTCCGCAGGCCATGCAAGGGCTTTGTTGGGACTTGAAAACAAAGAAATGATGTACGATATTGCCCTTTCGATCGCAGAAAAAGGATTGAGTGTGCGCGAAACGGAGAAACTTGTTAAAACACTCAACACTCCGGCAAAACCAAAAGAAAAGATCGATCCCTTGCCGCACTGGCATACGGAAGTGGCACTGTCACTGACACAAACACTCGGCAGAACCGTAAGCATCACGACCGCAAAAGGAAAAGGAAAGACCGGCGGTAAGATCGAATTTGAATTTTTTGATGACGACGACCTGAAAAAGTTGGCGGCATTGTTTGAAGAATAAAAGGAGAGAGAGACCATGATTGATATTCGCTTTTTAAGAGAAAACCCCGATGTTGTTAAGCAGAACATCCGCAATAAATTCCAGGATGAAAAGGTAGCACTGGTTGACGAAGTGATCGCACTTGATGCCGAAAGCCGTCAGATCAAACAGCAGGCAGATTCTCTGCGTGCAGACCGCAACCGATTCTCCAAGCAGATCGGCGGTTTGATGGCACAGGGAAAGCGTGATGAAGCGGAAGAAATGAAGCGCAAAGTCACCGAACAATCCGCTGCACTCGCAGAAGCCGAAAAAAAAGAGGCAGAACTGTCTGCTCGCATCACGGAAATTATGATGGTGATTCCCAATATCATCGATCCCAGTGTTCCCATCGGCAAGGATGACAGCGAAAATGTAGAAGTAGAACGCTTCGGTGAACCGCTTGTACCCGCATTTGAAGTGCCGTATCACACCGATATCATGGACCGTTTCAACGGAATTGACATTGATGCCGCAGGTCGTGTTGCCGGCAACGGTTTTTATTATCTGATGGGTGATATTGCCCGTCTTCATTCCGCTGTCATTTCTTACGCACGCGACTTTATGATCGACCGCGGATTTACCTATTGCATTCCGCCTTTCATGATCCGTTCCAACGTGGTAACGGGCGTTATGAGTTTTGCGGAAATGGACGCCATGATGTATAAAATCGAAGGTGAAGATCTGTATCTCATCGGCACCAGTGAACATTCCATGATCGGTAAATTCATCGATCAACTCATTCCCGAAGACACACTTCCGCAGACACTGACGAGTTATTCCCCTTGTTTCCGCAAGGAAAAAGGCGCACACGGAATTGAAGAACGCGGTGTATATCGTATTCATCAGTTTGAAAAACAGGAAATGATCGTTGTCTGCAAGCCCGAAGAAAGCCCCAAGTGGTTCAACGAACTGTGGAAAAACACGGTCGATCTGTTCCGTTCTCTCGATATTCCCGTACGCACACTCGAATGCTGCTCCGGTGATCTGGCTGACCTCAAGGTAAAGAGCATCGACGTTGAAGCATGGAGCCCGAGACAGAAGAAGTATTTTGAAGTCGGTTCCTGCTCCAATCTCGGTGATGCACAGGCAAGAAGACTGAAAATGCGTGTCAAGAGCAAAGACGGCAACTATCTGCCGCACACGCTCAACAACACCGTGGTCGCACCGCCCAGAATGCTCATTGCTTTCCTTGAAAACAACCTCAACGAGGACGGCAGTGTCAACGTACCGGTCGCATTGCGTCCTTACATGGGCGGCAAGGAAAAATTGATCCCCGTAAAATAATCATCAAAAAAAGACAGAACGCGGTTGTTTTCTGTCTTTTTTATGTGAGGTATTGTTATGAAAAAAACAATCTCTTTTATTATTTGCGTTATTTTACTAATTAGTAATATAATATATGTTTTTGCATCAAGCATGACGCATGAACAGATCGCCGATCAGATCGTTGAAACTGCAAGGGCCGAAATCGGTTATTACGGTGACGGTTCCAATAAATTCAACGAATGGTACTACGGTGTGCCTTCGGGTGCGGCGTGGTGCGCGGTGTTTCTCGGTTGGTGTGCTGACCGCGTGGGCGTACTCAACACCGCCGTCCCCAAACGCACGACCTGTGCGGGTATGATGGATTGGTATAACAACAGGGGAGAATATCATACCGTCAACAGTGATTATGAGCCACAGAAAGGTGACATTGTTTTCTTTGATACCGACGGAAGCGGTATATCACACCATGTTGAATTTGTATCCGAAAGCGGATATTATACCGACGAAAACGGAAATACCTGCATTTATACCATCGGCGGAAACGCATCGGATGCAAATTATAACGGACAGGACCATGTAACGGAGCGTTTTCGGAACATCAATCGGGAAAATGCCGTTGTCATGGGATATGCACATCCGCAATATGAAGAACAAAAAAATAATTCCGTCAGTATTTTTGATAAAATCATTGCTTTTTTTGAAAAGATATTTAATTATCTCCGCAATCTGTTTTCGTAATTTTACTAAACACTTTAATAAGTTTTGTCTATTTTATTCATCAAAATGTTGACTTTTTTACCACTGATTTGTATAATAATTGAATATACAAGCCAAAAGGAGAGTAAAGAATATGAAACGCATGATCAGCATCGTTTTGAGCATTTGCCTTGTTTTTTCCATGCTCGGCATCACGGCATTTGCTACAGAAACACAGGAAAACGGCAACATAATCGAATTTGACGGAAAACAATACAACCTCGACAATGAATATCCCTGGGTATTCGTGCACGGAATGGGCGGTTGGGGTCCTCTCAGCGGTGAAAGCCATGAAACCATGCCTTATTGGGGCGGTTGGGGCGATTCCGAAGGCAACATCATTGAAATGTACAATTCTCTCGGCGTAGAAGCATATGCTGCAACTGTCGGCCCGTTCAACTCCGCTTGGGACAGAGCCTGTGAACTCTATGCACAGCTCACCGGTACCGTCGTTGACTACGGTGCGGCACATTCCGCAAAACACAACCATGATCGCTACGGCTATGATTATTCCGATAAAGTCCTCATGGACGAAGTGTGGGACAATGAAAGCCCCATCAATCTTGTAGGCCACAGTTTCGGCGGTCCTGCCGTGCGTTTGTTTGCTTCTCTGATGGCTTACGGTGATGAAGAAGAACTGGCCGCTTCCGGTGAAGACACAAGTGAACTGTTCAAAGGCGGTCATGAAAAATGCATCCATGCCGTTGTCACTTTTGCAGGTGTTCACAACGGTTCCCCCATTGCAAACTTCATTTATGATTGCAAGCCTATCATGTTCCTCATTTCTCTGATTGCCAACATCGGCGGTGTTCTGTTCGGCAGAAACGTAATGATGTGGGATCTGCAACTCGGCCACTTCGGTCTGACACCTAAAGACGGTGAAGAAAAAGCAAGACTCAACCCGGCAGCCATCCGCAATTTTGCGATCACGGGTGACAACTGCGGGTATGATATGACACTTCGCGGTGCGGAAGAACTCAATGCACGCATCAAATTGTCTCCCTATACTTACTATTATTCTTACACCACCATTGCAACCGAACCGACCTGCCTGAATACACAAATTCCCATTCTGTCCACATTCGTCATGTTCTTCCCGACGTCCACCATTCTCGGAATGCTCAACGGCAGAACCATTGACGGTATTCTGTTAGATGAAAATTGGGCTCTTAATGACGGCATCGTTCCTTATGCAAGTGCAATCTATCCGGCAACGGATGCAGATACAGCACTGTCTTACTCGGCTGAAAAAACAGCAGGCAACGAAATTCAGCCCGGCAGATGGTACTACATGGATCCGATGATGGGATTTGACCACTTCGATTTCTGCGGTACGATCGACTATCCCACCAGTTTCGAAGATTTCTACTACACCTTGGTTGAAACGATCAACCACAGATAAAAATGAAGGGGCTGTATGTTGCAATACAGTCCCTTTTATATTATAACAGTAAAAATGACCGTTCCATTGGGGAGCGGTCATTTCTTTTTGCTTATTTTTTCTTTACAATACCCTTTTCGCGCCATACTTTCTTATAAATGGCTTCGGTAGCAAAGGTGACTTTGGTGACCGAAAACAGGCAATTTTCGGGAAATACGTAATAGGTATCTTTGAGTGAGTTCAGGTCTATACAGTCTTTTCCGTTTCCGAACCGATAATTATACTCAACGTGTACGCTGTTTTGTGCGAGAGCATCCAAATGCATTTTGAACGGCTCACCGTCGTAATCACGCACACCATCCAGACGGAATCCGTTGATATCGTGAACGAGTTTGCCTTTTCCCAGACGCACAAACCCTTTGGAATTGGGCAGTTCATTGACGTGGCAATCGCATTCAAAATAATATCTTCCTTCTTCGACTTCCTGCGTGACGAGTTCTTTTTCCCACAGATACCAGTCGGACGGAAATTTGAATTCGGTCACACCGTCATTACCTTCCAGTTCACCGTAATAATTGAGAGTCCAACGCTTACCGCAGTGTTCACAAAACAGTTCGGCACCTTTTGAATTCATGCGGTATTCCGTTTTGCACGCAGGGCACATATAAAGCGGCTTGTGCAATCCTTCGGCACGGTTTTTGCGTTTGACGGCAATGCGGTTTTCACTTTGCCAACGCCAATCGTCATTTGCAAGGTATTGACGGATCTTTGCGTTGATTTCTTCGGCAGTTGCCTTTTTGATTTCTTCGGCAGTAAAAATCTGTGTCAAATATCCGTCTGTGTGATGCAATAAACGGGGAATATGATTACCCCAGAACGGATCGGTAATATGATGTCCGCGTGTTGTAAACGTCACACAGGGAACTTCCATAAGTTTTACAAGTTGACCGAGAGATTCCGTCAATGCATCCATTTCAGTCACACCGCAAAGCGAGTAACGCGCTTCTGCAAAAATGCCGAAATTTTGCCCTAACTCAAGGGCTTTTTTGCATTGCAGAACAGTTGTCAGGTCAGACGTATATTTGCGCTTGGGGACACAACCGCCGTAACGCAAAAACAGTTCACGACCGATAAAATCATCAATTGCGGCAGGATAAATACCCGTGTACGGATAGGTTGCGTGTACCATAACGTAAAAATCATAATATGCGTTGTGGTTACAGATGAGAATAAAGGGGGTTTGGATGTTTTCCATATTCACTTTGTGAATACGTGCATGACAAAGTTTACTGCGCATCGCCGCAATAGGGAAGGCAAGCAGATGCATCAGAAAATTATTCTGTACAATCAGATCTCTGCGCATATCCATTTTTTTTGTTGCAGGTGCTCCGGCTCGTACACGTTTGCCGAGTTTTTCTTTCATAATTTCACATCCAAAAAATTATATTATCTTTCCGTTTGAGACCTCAAAGGTTTTTCCGTTACAAAGACGTAAGATCGAAGCGGGATCACAACAGGTAATAAATACCTGACGATCACCGATGTGATTGAGAATATAATCCTGCCGTCCGGCATCCAATTCACTCATCACGTCATCCAATAAAATAACAGGCTGTTCACCGGTTATTTCTTTTAGTATCTGCGCTTCGGAAAGTTTTAACGCAATTGCACACGAACGCTGTTGCCCTTGTGATCCGTACGTTCTTGCGGCGGCTCCGTTGATAAAAATACCCATATCGTCACGGTGCGGGCCGACGGACGTAGTTTTGTTAATAATATCCTCACGACGGTGTTCATTGAGCAATTGCGCAAGTGATTTTTCCGCCTGTGCATTGTCTTTTTTTATATAAACGAGATTTAATTTTTCACGGGAGGAAGAAAGACCGTCATACACTTGCTCCGCTGTGGGTTGCAAAAAGGTCAAATATTCTTCTCTTGCCTGTAATATTTCTTCACCCGCTTCACAAAGGCGAGCATCCCAGACCTCCAAAAGTGCTTCCAGTTCGGGATGCGCATATAAATCACCCAACAGAGTATTTCTCTGTTTCAGCGCACGGTTGTAAATGCGCAAAGCCTGTGCATAAGAAGGTTTCATCTGACACAACGCCATATCCAAAAAGCGTCTGCGTTCAGAAGGACCTGCCTGCACCAAAGACAGAAAAGCGGGCGAAAAAACGGCCGCATGGCATTTACCCATCAGTTTAGCCGCCGAAGGCAAAGAAACGCCGTTCAAGGTCGCTTTTCGGCTGTTTTCAACTGTTAAAACCGCCTTTTGTTCACGCTGTGCGGAAAAAAAATCCATTTCCATGCGTGCAAAAGGCTTTCCGAAACCGACAAGTTCACTGTCTTTTGCTCCGCGAAACGATTTCATTCCCGAAAATAACCATATACTTTCCAGCAAGTTGGTTTTTCCCTGTGCATTCTCGCCGTAAATGACATTCACACCTTCACAGGGACACAGCGTCAGATCGGCAAGATTGCGGAATCCTGTCAGTTGCAGTTTACGGATAATCATTTTAATAATCGGTTACACGAATGACAGAGGCTTCCGCAAAGAGTTTTGTGTTCAAAAGAATTTCACGCAGTTCGCCTTCGGGCATACAGGGCGTCAGGAATGCGATCTCATTTTCGGGTGCATCCTTGCGATTGAGCGTCTGAATATGACCGAAACCTTCACGCAAAGCGATCAGTGCCGCCTGCTTGTCTTTTGCAAAACCTCTGACATACAGCACCGTTTGTGTTTCTTTATAATCGGCAATGCGGCAATCCGCGTGCGGGCCCCATGTATAGCCGACTTTTGTATTTTTACCCATACGGATACAATCCATTACATCCGCAACAACCGCGCTTGCAGTGGGGAATTTTCCTGCGCCTCTGCCGTAGAACATCACGTCACCTACGGCATCTCCGCGCACAAACAGCGCATTAAACACATCATCCACACCCGAAAGAGGGGAGGGCTTTTTAACAAGTGCAGGACTGACCATGATGAAAATTTTATCATCTTCAACCAGTTTTGCTCTGCCGAGAAGTTTAATAACATAACCGTCGCTTTCGGCGTATTCCACGTCTTCAAGCGTAATATTGGTAATGCCTTCGGTGTGCACTTCCACAGGACTTACGTGTGTTCCGAATGCAAGGGATGCAAGAATACAAATTTTGCGGCAAGCGTCAAGCCCTTCCACGTCAGCGGTAGGATCGGCTTCCGCATAACCGAGTTCCTGAGCCATTTTCAGTGCTGTCTGGAACGACATATTTTCGCGGATCATTTTGGTAAGAATAAAATTGGTCGTGCCGTTGAGAATGCCTGCTACTTCCGTGATCTTATTGGCACCCAAACAATCTGCCAGGGGATGAATGGCCGGAATACCTCCGCAGACGGATGCTTCAAACAGGAAACTGACACTGTTTTCCTTTGCAAGTTCCAAAAGATCATAACCTCTTGCAGCCACAAGTTCCTTATTGGATGTTACCACACTCTTTCCTGCCTGCAGACATTTGGAAACGAAATTATAGGCAACGGTCAGTCCGCCCATGGTTTCAACCACGATCTCCACTTCCGGATCTTCCAAAATGATGTTGACATCGTGGATCACTTTGTCGGCATACGGACGGTCGGGAAAATCACGAAGATCAAGGATATATTTGACATCCACAAAATCCGCGCCTGTTTTTTCAGCGATCTGTTTTCCGTTTTTTTCAATCAATTCCACGACGCCGCTTCCCACGACACCGCAACCCATAACGGCAATATACATAGTATTTACTCCTGATTTGAAATTATATTTAATCTTTTTCATTTTACACTTTACTTTAATAAAAGTAAATAGCAAAAGCAAAAAAATATTTCCTTTATTTTTTTATTATTTATTTATAATACATATTGATTTTACTTATTGTCTTATGTTATTATATAAAAGATATTTATAATATAATACTATACCTATTTATAGTCAAAAATACGAGGAGAAAAGCATGGATTCATTCAGCGATGTCTGGAAAGAGGTATTGGCAATTCTGCAACCGCAATTGACCGAAGTGGTTTACAATATGTGGATACAACCGCTTGAACCGGTCAAATTCGAAAATGACACGGTCGTAATGATGACCAACACCGATTTCAAGAAAAAAATCATTTTAGAGCGTTTTTACGATATTATCACAAGAGGGTTTGAACAAATTTTAGGTTTTCCCGTGGAACTGGACGTAATCGTTTCCCAGCCCGTTCCCGAAAAACAAACACAGGAAGATGAAAAAGTCAGCGAAGAAGCCTTTACTTTCGACAATTTCGTTGTCGGCAGTTCCAATAAATTCGCCTACAGTGCCTGTTACCGCGTGTCAAACGCACCCGGTTCGGAATACAATCCGCTTTTGGTTTACGGCCGTTCGGGTTTGGGCAAAACACACTTAATGCTCGCCATTCACGAACGCCTCAAACGCAATTTTCCCGATATGGCGATCGTTTACACAACAGGCGAAGATTTTGCAAACGAATTATATCATTGTATTGCAGAAAAGAATACCGAAGCTTTCCGCGAAAAATACCGCAACGTAGACGTGCTTCTGATGGATGACATTCAGTTCATTCAAAGAAAGCAGTCTGCACAGGAAGAATTTTTCCATACTTTTAATACTTTAACGCAGACTCGCCGTCAGGTAGTCATGACCAGTGACCGTCCTCCTAAGGAAATGGAAATTCTGGATGAAAGACTTCGCACCCGTTTTGAAATGGGCTTACTTGCAGACATTCAGCCGCCCGACATCGATACCCGTATGGCGATCGTCAAACGCAAGGCAGACGAATGCAAACTCAATCTCACGCCGAGTGTTATTGAAATGATGGCCGAAGGTGTTAAGAACAACGTCCGCCAACTTGAAGGCTGTGTCAAAAAACTGTCGGCCATGAAGAATCTGCACGACATTGATCCCACTCCCGAAGTGGTCATGGGTGTACTCAGCGAAGTCGCATCCACGGGAAAACCGGTCAGTGAAATGGTGGCTTCTATCATGGATGCGGTTGCGGCGGAATACCGTGTCACGATCGCGGATATCAAAAGTGATAAACGCGTTGCAAACATATCCCTTGCCCGCCAGGTGGCAATGTACATCATACGTGAAATGACCGGTATGCCTTTGCAGAATATCGGTGAATATTTCGGCGGTAAGAATCATGCCACGGTACATCACTCGGTCAAACAAGTGGAAACAAAAATGGAAAAGGACAGCAGTTTCAAATTAACGGTCAGGGAGTTAATTAAAAATCTGGAAGAAGCGTAAAATTATGATTTATGCACATAAATCATAATTTAAGTGCTAAGTTCTAAGTGCTAAACGCTAAACGACTGAAACAGGAAGTTTTACTGTCATTTATAGTGAAATTGATAAAAAGAACGATAAAACGCAAAGTAAAAACGAAAAAACAAACAAATTGTTTTCGCCCGTTTAGCATTTAGCGTTTTGCGTTTAGAACTTGTAAATCATAATTTACATCAAAAAGTTTTCAACACTTTCAACACAAATTAACACACCTTTTTCAACACTTTCAACACTCCTGAAAGTTGTTAAAATTTTTCAAAACCGTTGCTGACATTTTTTTGAAAAGCCAAAAATATTCCAAAACACCCATATCACGGACGGTTCGGAAAGTTTTCAACACTTTCGACACCTAACTACTATTACTACTATATATATCCTGTGTTCTTTATGTGAAAACACAGAAAAATTTTACAAAAGGCTCGCTGTTGCTTTTTGCTTTCGCAAAACCCGCGCGAGTTCGGAAAGGTGCAATTATGAAGATCATTTGCAATACCGCAGCTCTCACACAGGCGTGTCTGAACATTCAGCGTTGTGTTCCCTCCAGAGCCATCTTGCCGATGCTTGACGGTATTCTCATGCGTACCACCGAAGACAACCGCATTGAACTGTGCGGTTACGATCTGGAACTGGGTTCCACCACAACCGTGGAATGCCGCGTGGAAGAACAGGGTGCTACCGTTATCAATGCAAAAACACTGTGCGATATTCTTCGCCATCTTCCCGGAGACAGGCTGGAATTGAGTTGTAATCATAAAAATATATGTACGGTTAACTGCGGCAATGTTGAGTATACGATCGTTGCGCTTCGTGCCGACGAATATCCCGATCTTCCGTCTTTGCCCGATAACGAACCGATCCGTATTTCTTCAAAACTTCTCAGGAGCATGGTCATGCAAACCATCTTTGCCGCTTCCACCGAAGAAGCCAAGGCTGTGCACAGAGGTGTCAAGTTTGAAATAAAGGAAGGCGAACTCAAAGCCATTGCCATTGACGGCTACCGTCTTGCCATCCGCACCGAATTTGTTGCTTACAACGGTGCCCCGCATACTTTCATCGTGCCGAGTAAAACACTGTATGAACTTGTAAAACTCCTGCCCGAAGAAGATGCATACGTAGATATCCGTTTAAGCCGCCGACACATCATTTTTAATACGAACGGTTATAATATCGTCTCGCGCCTTTTAGAGGGTGATTTCCTTGATTATCGCACCGCATTGCCCAAAGGAATATCCGCCACCGTGCGCGTGAACACCAAACAACTTTTAGAATGTATCGAACGCACCAGTATCATCGTCACCGAAAAAATGCGCAGTCCTCTGCGTTTCATCTTTGACGGCGATATGATCCGCCTGTCCGTAGCTACGGCTTTGGGCAGTGCAAGCGACTTTATGCCCTGTTCGCTCGACGGCAACCGCACAGAGATCGGTTTTAATGCCCGTTATGTTTCGGAAGCTCTGCGTGCGTGCGAATCGGACGAAGTGCTCATCCGTCTCAACGGATCCATTTCGCCTGCACTTATTGTACCTACCGAGGGAGATCATTTTATGTATCTGATCCTGCCCGTCCGAATTGCAGACGTAGGTTAAAGAATTTTGAAAAGTTACATATATCATTCATCATTTCAAAGATATATCACATCCGCAAAACGGATGGATCATTTTCACAAGAGGTGAAAACATGGAACGCAAACCCATTCAATTCAAAGCAAGAGTTGCACCCGTTGCAAAATTACCCTTACCCATCCGCACACCGTTTATTGAACTGCAAGCTGCACTCAAACTCAGCGGAATTGCACAAACAGGCGGTCACGCAAAAGTGCTTATCACCGAAGAAGAACGTGTGTTTGTAAATGAAGAAATCTGCACTTCGCGCGGAAAAAAACTCTATCCGGGTGATACCTTCCGTGTGGGCAGAGAATGCTATGAAATTGTAGCGCAATAAATCGTGAAGATATAAAACGGGTAAAAATCATTTTATCTTTTAAAAAACACACTTCGTGAGAAGGAGAGAGAAAATGTTTGTTCCGATCGGCGGTGAAACGGTGTTGCGCAGTGAAAACATCATCGGTATTTTTGATACCGATTCCGCAACTGTTTCCAAGCACAGCCGTGCACTTTTGAATACAGCCGAGAAACAGAAAAAGGTGCGCACTGTGTCTTTGACCGAATTGCCGCGATCATTTTTGCTTGTTAAAGAAAAAAATGAGATCGTTTTGTATCTTTCACCCGTATCCGCGTCAACGCTCATCCGAAGAATACAATAAACGCTAAATTCTAAGTTCTAAACGCTAAACGATTGAAATAGTGACTTTTGTCTTTCATTTCTATTTAATAATTATACAAAGGGTAATCATATGGAAAGTGTTATAGAACAAAAAAGTTTTGATTTTGCAGTAAGAATTGTAAATCTTTATAAGTATCTCATTAAAGAAAAAAAAGAAATTCCATTATCAAAACAAATAATAAGTTGTGGAACAAGTATAGGAGCTAATGTTTCAGAAGGGGAAAGAGCACAAACAAAACCCGATTTTAATGCAAAGATGAGTATTGCCTTAAAAGAAGCGAATGAAACATATTATTGGCTGCGATTGTTGTATGCAACTGATTACATTGGAGAAAAAGAATTTAAAAGCCTTGAAAAAGACATAAAAGAGATTCTTGCACTCCTTACGTCTATATGCAAAAAAACAAACAAAAAAAAGAATTAAAGTTTGGTGCAAAACAGAAACGAAAAAACAGACGGACTGTATTATTCGTTTAGCGTTTAGCGTTTTAGTGTTTAGCACTTTATAACGGAGGACTTATGAACAACACCGAAAACGAAAATTTGCAGGCAATGCAGGATGCGGCCGAAACTGCCGCACAGACCGCTCAAAAGGACGCTGAAAACATAACCTATGTGGACGGCGAAATGGACACGGCTGTTTCTGCCGATTACGGCGCAGACCAGATTCAGGTTCTGGAAGGACTTGAAGCGGTGCGTATGCGTCCGGGTATGTATATCGGCAGCACAGGTCCGAGAGGTTTGCACCATCTTGTGTATGAGATCGTGGATAACTCCATCGACGAAGCCTTGGCCGGATTCTGCACCGAAATCAACGTTGAAATTCTGCCCGGCAATATCATCACCGTTCGTGATAACGGACGCGGTATTCCCGTTGATATCAAACCCGAACAGGGACTTCCCGCTGTCACGGTCGTATTGACAGTGCTTCATGCGGGCGGTAAATTCGGCGGCAGCGGCTATAAGGTATCGGGCGGCTTACACGGTGTCGGTTCTTCCGTTGTTAACGCACTGAGCGAATATTTTGTGGTCGAAGTCAGCCAGCACGGTCATGTACACCGTCAGCGTTTTGAACGCGGCCACATTGCAACCGATCTTGAAATCGTGGGCGATACCGACAAGACCGGTACATACATTGAATTCAAGGCCGATCCCGAAATTTTTACAGAGACTACGGTCTATGATTTTGAAATTCTCGAACGCCGCATCCGTGAGCAGAGTTATCTGACCGCAGGTTTAAAAATAACACTTTCGGATTACCGTGACATGGAAAATCCCGTCACCAAGGAATTCTGTGCCGAAGGCGGCATCCGTGAATACGTCGAGTGGCTCAATGACAGCCGCGGTCTTGTGAAACTGCATGAAGAAACCATTCATTTCAGCACCGTTTCGGGGGACCGCAGTGCCGATATCGCTCTGCTTTACAATGACGGCTACAACGAAAATATTCTTTCCTATGCCAACAACGTCCGTACCGAGGACGGCGGTGCACACGAAAACGGTTTCAAGACCGCTTTGACGCGTGTGTTCAACGAATACGGAAGAAAGTACAATATATTAAAAGAAAATGACAAAAACCTTTCGGGCGACGATGTGCGTGAAGGTTTAACAGCGGTTATTTCCGTCAAACTCACCGACGCACAGTTTGAAGGGCAGACCAAGGGTAAACTCGGCAACACCGACATCACCCCCTTGGTCAGCAAGATGGTCTATGAAAAACTCATGACCTATTTTGAAGAAAATCCGAGTGTGGCAAGAGCCATTTTTACAAAGGCTCTCGAAGCGTCCCGTGCGCGTGAAGCCGCCCGTAAAGCCCGTGAAGCGGCAAGAAGAAAATCGGCACTCGAGAGCAACTCCCTGCCCGGAAAACTTGCCGACTGTACCGATAAGAATCCCGAAAACACAGAAATCTACATCGTAGAGGGTGACTCCGCAGGCGGCTCTGCCAAGGAAGGCAGAGACAGAACCACGCAGGCGATTTTGCCCTTATGGGGTAAAATGCTCAACGTCGAAAAGAGCAGACTCGACAAAGTCATCGGCAACGATAAACTCATGCCCGTCGTACTTGCGCTGGGCACCGGCATCGGTGACGATTTTGACATTCAGAAACTGCGTTATCACAAAGTGGTCATCATGGCCGACGCCGACGTGGACGGTCAGCACATCAGAACCTTGCTTCTTACATTCTTTTTCCGCTATATGCGCCCGCTGATCGATCACGGTTATGTTTACATTGCACAGCCGCCTTTGTTCAAGATTTCCAAAGGCAAAAAGTTTGAATATGCGTTTTCGGATGAACAGCGTGATGAGATCATTGAGAGATTCGGCGGCAGTTGCGACGTACAGCGTTACAAAGGTCTCGGTGAAATGGATCCCGAACAGTTATGGGAGACTACCATGGATCCGTCCTTCCGCACCATGCTTCGTGTGACACTGGAGGATGCAATGGAGGCCGATGAGGTATTTTCCATTCTCATGGGCGACCAGGTTGCCCCCAGACGTGAATTCATCGAACGCAATGCCAAGTACGCTCAAAATCTTGACATCTGACAGACAGGAGAACAAAAATGGACGACGAAATCAGAACCAATCAGCCTGAAGAAGAGGCTGTTTCCCCCAATATAGGAAAAGTCA
>JAFQKN010000166.1 GCA_017396895.1 Clostridia bacterium | reverse complement strand
GCCAGCGTTCGTCCTGAGCCAGGATCAAACTCTCTAAAAATTGTATAACATCGGGTCTCCCCGTTGTCACCATTCTTAGAGCTTTTAATTCGCTCTTAGTACGTCTTACTGACGTTTTATCAATTCCAGAATTTTACTTCCGAGAATTACTGTCGCAAGTTTTGCTAAACTTACAAAAAAATCTCAGGGTTTTTCTTTTCAGTCGTTGTTTAATTTTCAAGGTCCGCTCCTCGCTCTCGGCCTCTCGGCCTCTCTCGCGAGTGCCTGATTATATTAGCACATTCTTTCGCGTTTGTCAAGTACTTTTTTAACTTTTTTCAAAGTTTTTTTTCGTACTCTCTTCACTTCCGCTTCTGTGTTCGTTGTCTCTCCGATCCCTCGGTTCCTACTCACTTCGCTTCCGTTTGCGCTTTCCTGTGTTCCTCAGTGCTCACTTGTTATACACCTTTTTTCTCCCTTTGTCAAGCCCTTTTTTGAAGTTTTTTTGACTTTTTTTAAATCTTTTTCTTTCCACACAACATCTTGTTGTATCTCTCCTCATTTTACCACAAGAGGAATGATTTGTTATGCATATTTAACAGAGTTTGCGGACACAATTTATTCAGAATCAATAAAATTTGGGGGATTTGGCATGAAGACCAAAAAGTCTTACAAACACAGGATCTTATCACTTTCTCTGGCAGCGGCAATCCTGTTCGGAAGTTGTTTTTATGTCGGCAGTGATTATTTTCTATTATATAATGAAAAGCAAAATGAAGCGGCTCTGTCAAAATTGGGTTCTCGCGGAGAAGAAGTAAGGCGCATTCAGACAAAACTCAAGGAACTGGGCTACTACACTTACACCGTAGACGGCATTTACGGCACACGCACTCAATCCGCAGTAAAAGCATTTCAGCGCAACTGCGGCATCACCGCAGACGGAATTGCCGGTCCGAAAACATTATTATATTTAGGTTTGGGCGGTTCATCCTCCTCATCGGGCAGTTCCTACAGCTCCAATGACGTGTACCTGCTTGCAAAACTGATCGCAGCCGAGGCACGCGGCGAAAGTTACACAGGACAAGTGGCTGTGGGTGCGGTCGTGCTCAACCGCGTAGAGCACGGCTCATTTCCCGATTCCATTTCAGGCGTTATTTACCAGTCGGGGGCATTTAGTGCCGTAAAAGATGCGAACTGGAACGTATCCCCCAATGCAACTTCGCGCAAAGCGGCTCAGGATGCCATCAACGGATGGGATCCTTCGGGCGGTGCGATCTATTATTACAACCCAAAAACTGCGAAAAGCAACTGGATCCGTTCGCGTCCGATCATCGCAGTGATCGGAAACCACGTTTTCTGTTCATAAATTACAAATGACAGAACCTTCCAATCATGAAGTGCTGCATTAAATCTTCCGGCTTGAAGTTTTAATGCAGCACTTTCGTATAATTATAATTACTCTCAACACTTGATACTACGCTTAATCGCTTTTCAATACCTCGCGTGCACCGAGCATCACGCCGAGTTTGGCGGAGTGGAAATTAAGCCCCCCTTGCAGCCATACGGCATACGGTTCGCGCAAGGGTGCGTCGGCCGACAGTTCGATGCTGGAACCGTTTGTGAATGCGCCTGCCGCCATGATGACCTGATTGTCGTAGCCGGGCATATCCCACGGTTCGGGCGTGACGAACGAATCCACGGGAGAACCCGATTGCAGGCCGCGGCAGAATGCACAGAGTTTTTCGGGTGTTTCAAGACACAGAGATTGAATGATGTCGTGTCTTGCTTCGTTGGAGGCAGGCGAAGCGGTATAACCCATTTCTTCAAACAACGCTGCGGTAAACACAGCGGTCTTGAGGGCTTCACCCGTTACGTGCGGTGCGCTGAACATACCCATCAGCAGTTCACGGTTGGTGCCTAAAGTTGCGCCGATCTCACGGCCTGTTCCGGGTGTGGTCATGCGGTAAGAGACCAATTCCACAAGGTCTTCTCTGCCGCAGATATAGCCACCGCAACGGGCAATACCCGCACCGGGATTTTTAATGAGCGAACCGCCCATGAGGTCTGCGTGCCTGCCCACAGGTTCGTCCTTTTCCACAAATTCGCCGTAACAGTTGTCCACCAGCACGAGCGTTGCGGGGGAGATCTCTTTGGTAAGTACAGCAATGCGGTCAATTTCATCCACACCGAGGCTTGCACGCAGTGTGTAACCGCGCGAACGCTGAATGTAAACGCATTTGGGTTTCAGTTCTTTGACCGCTTCGGCAATGCCGTCAAAATCCACTTTGCCGTCGGGCAGAAGGGCAACTTCTTTGTGGGTCACACCGAAATCCTTGAGCGAACCCTGACCGTCCTTGCCCTTAATGCCGATGACGGGACGGATGGTATCGTAAGGAGTGCCCGTAACGGACAGCATGATATCCCCCGGACGCAACACACCGAACAGCATGGTCGCCAGAGTATGCGTACCGCTTGCAAACGATGTGCTGATGATCGCGGACTGCGCACCGTAGATCTGTGCACAGACCTTGTCGGCGGTCTCTCTGCCGCGGTCGCCGTAGCCGTAGCCGGTAGTAGCAACGAAATCGGCTTCACAGACGCGGTTGTCAATGAATGCGCGCAACACTTTCTGCTGGTTGTATTCCGTGATTCGATCAATTTCGGCAAATTTGTCGGCACACTTAGCAAGAGCCGCATCGGCAAGACCGAGCAGATGCGGATTAAATTCAAAAAAAGACATGATATAAATGTACTCCTGTGAAAAAAAATAGTATATAATGACCGGTTAAACGGTCAGTTCCGTCCATTCTCCGCAAACGGAAAATCCGATCTGTTCATACATTTTTGCAATGCCGTTTTCGCACGCAAGGCAAGGAATAAGTCCGCTTTGCAAAACGCTTTGCGCCGCCGCAAGCGTGCATTCGCAGGCAAGGCCGTTGTGCCTGCGGTCGATTCTTGTTGCTACGGCGCCGATACAGCCGTACTGCGCGTTGCTGTAAAGCACGCTTGCGCAGGACACCGCTTCGTCATCTTCAAAAACGGCAAAACAGTCACACAATCCGTGGCGCACACGGTGCGAAAGATCCGCATACCATGATGCAAATGCTCGACGCGCATTCTGTACGTCTCGATCGGGAAACAGCACCGAAAACAGGGATCGCAACTGTTCGGCATCCAGCAAGACCGCTTTTGTGTTGCAATTCGCAACGGAGCTTGCCTGCATGAGCACACCTCCGTTTGCAACGGTAAACGGCATCATCCGCATCGTCTGCGCCTCACCCGTTACGTGATGTGCACCGACAAACCGCAACAGAGAACACAGACTTTCCATATCGACATTTTGCGCACACTGTACAACGGCATTATCCTCGGTCAGTTGCATCACACCGAGCACTTTGCCGTCGGATTCTTCATACCAGGTACGCACGAACCTTTCATCCGTTCCGTAGGCGGCAATGGCAGTGTTGATGCGTGCGCCGAAAAAACCGTGCGCGCAAAAGGTGCGTACTTTTTGTATATCCTTGTCCGAAAGCACCAACTTAAACATCGGCCAATGCTCCCAATAAAAGTCTTGTCAGCTCGATAACGCTGTCAAAATCGCGCATATCCGCCACGGAAGAACCGGAATGGATGTAGCGGCAAGGCACGTTGACCGTCAGGACCTGCACACCTGCGCCTGCTTTGTGAATGGCGCCTGCATCGTTGCCGCCTGCGACCATGGTCTTGGTCTGCACGGGAATGTTGTGATCTTTGGCCAATTGCATGGCAAGTTTATAAAGTTTGGGCGGATAAAGCGTGGAACGGTCCATGAATGAGACCGCCGCGCCGTTGCCCTGTATGCACACCTTTTTCTCATCCTGCGCATCGGGCAGATCGGCCGCCGTAGTTCCTTCGAGCACGATGGCGTAATCGGGTGCTACCTGAAAAGCCGCAGTAGAAGCACCGCGAAGTCCGATTTCTTCCTGTACGGTAAATACGAAATAAGCATCCGCCGACGTTTCTTCGTTGAGCAGTTGCAAAAGTGCAAAACATCCCATGCGGTCGTCGAGTGCCTTGGAGCAGACCTTGTGTTCGCCCAAGGGCATGAATGCTTCGTTGAATACCGCAACATCCCCCAAAGCAACGACCGTTTCGGCATCCTCTTTGCTGACAGCCCCGATGTCAATGTACATTTTATCGGTGGACGGAAGGTCGCCTTCTTCACTTTTTGATGTCAGATGAATGGGTTTGATTCCCAAAACACCGACCGTACCGTTGGCAAAACGCACGGTTCTTCCGGCAAGAACACCCGGCGTAATTCCGCCGACGGTGGTAAATTTCAGATAGCCGTCAGCATCAATATGGGTAACGATCATGCCCACTTCGTCCATGTGGGCGGCAAGCATGACGCGGTTTTTGGCTCTGCTTTTTCCCTTTTTGAACACAATGAGATTGCCCAGTGCATCCGTTCTGTGTTCACAGTCTGTGGGAAGATGTGCAATGATGTAATCGCGTACGGCATCCTCATGTCCCGATGTGCCGTCTATGGTGCAAAGTGTTCTTAGCATATCAGTCATTGCGCTGTCCTCCTCTGTGTATGATGTAAGCCGCCATGAGCTGTGCGGTGGCTTCAATATCTTTCATATCAATGATCTCAACGCCCGTGTGCATATTTCTCTGCGGCAGACTCAAAAGCCCTGTTTTGACACCTGCTCGCGAAATTGCTATGTCGTCTGCATCCGTGCCCGTGCTTCTGCCGGCCACTTCACACTGGTAAGCGATATCCTTTTCTTTGGCAAGGCACACGAGAGTTCGGCTCATATCCGCAGAGAGTCCCGGTGCAAAACAGATCATGGTGCCTTTGCCGAGATGGGTGTGAATGTCGCTTGTGTCGGGTGCGGCGGCAAAACTGACGTCCACGGCAATGGCTTCCTGCGGCTCAACCCCGAAACTTGCGGTTTTTGCACCGCTTCCGCCCGTTTCTTCCTGCGAAGCAAATACGGCAATGATCTGACAGCCGTGATCGGTGTTTTGCAGAATTTCAAGCGCACGCAAAACGGTCAGTACACCTGCGCGGTCATCGGAAAACGATGCGCAGACGCGGTCGTTGCGCAGGACTTCAAAACGGGGATTGACCGTAATGCGGTCGCCCGGATGGATGTATTTTTGCGCTTCTTCGGCAGACAGCCCCGTGTCAGCCGCCAGTTTATCAAAGGGTAAGGACTTGTTTTCGTCCGCCTTATCCAAAAGATGCGGCGGTGTGCTGATAATGACGGCAGGAATGTCTTTTTCGCCGTGAATCGTAATGCGCTCAGCCGCCAGCACACGTCTGTCCGTGCCGCCGCAACGGTCAAAACGCACAAAGCCTGTTTTTTCATCCACCGCGGTCACGATCATACCGATCTGATCCAGATGGGCTTCGAGCATAATGCGCGGTCCCGTTGTGCCGACGGTGCCGATCACACTGCCGAGTGCATCGGTACGTATGTCGCTTGTAAATTGCGAAAGCAGTTCCTTTGCGACCGCGGCGGCTTCGGATTCATTGCCCGAAACACCTACAGCGGTACACAGCCTGCGCAGATCGTTTATCATATCCATATTTTCATTCGCTCCTTATTCGCTGAGTTCATCCAACGTCTGTTCGTATGCGCCCATAAACTCTTCCATGAACAGTTTCGCTTCGGGCACATTCAGTTTTTCAAGTGCCTGACGGGTAGATTTTTCTGCCCCCGTAAACTCGGTATTGCCCGCTTTTCGTTCCTCAATGCACTTCACCAGCGCCGACAGTTTATCGGCGGCCTTGACAAGCGAAAGCAGTTGCGCATCATCCGTTTCCGCCAGAAGCGGCCGAAAATCATCCCGTAGATCTTCTGGCAGTGCCGACAAAAGCCGCTGTTGCGAAACGCTTTCCACCGCACCGAATGCAGCACGGATGGCAGGACTGAAATACTTGACGGGGGTGGGCATATCCCCCGTAATGATCTCGGGCATATCGTGATAAATCCCCAACAACGCCGCCCGTTCGGCATTGTAGTTTTTACCGAGCCTGCGGTTGCCCAGCACCGCCAGTGCGTGTGCGAATGCCGCCACCTCAAGGGAATGCTGGGACAAGTTTTCGTGGGCGGTGTTACGCATAAGTGCCCAACGGTTGATGTATTTCATGCGCGAAAACAACGCAAAAAAACGGCTTGCCATAAAAAACTCCTCGAAATCAATTTGAATGTAATCATTATACAATAAAATGTGAGAAAAACAAGAGAATATGTTAAGTTAGCGGAATAATTTTCGTCAAGTCGGCGAAAGAGAAAAAAAACGCGATTCATTTTTATATGTTTTTTTGATCTTGACAACCTTTTGCAGAAAATAGACTTGTATTCCACACGATTTTATGCTATACTACCATTTAACTATTTTTACCGGGAGTGAAATTTAATGGATCCTATCAAAGTTGACTTTTCCGACAGCGGTAAGAAAAAGAGCGTCAAGGAAGTGCTCATTCCGCCCGAAAAAGCAGGACTCAAAATCGTAATCAACATTCTTATCACCCTCATTGCGGCTGTGGTGATCTACTACTTCATGCTGCCGCCCATGAATCCCAAGGCATACGAATTTTACATCTACTTTGCATCCGTGTTCGGTGTTTACGTAGCTTCCGCTTTCCTTACCAGCGGTGCATTTGCAAAACCCGAATACATTCCTTATGCCAGAAAACACTCCATCGTTCCCATCGTTGTTGTGTTGGTGATCGCACTGGTTGCAGGTGTAGGCTATCTTGTGTCCAGCCCCTTCTTCCGTGCCAAGGATTACAGCCAGATCCTGTCCTTTGAAGAAAGTGATGATATTTCCGATATCATTACCATCATCTCTGACACCGAAGAAGCATTCAACAACATTCCGCTTATCGACAAGGCTTCCGCAGAAGCATTGGCGGACAAGCAGTTGGGTGACTTTGCCAAACTGAGTGCCGGTTATGAATCGCAGTTTGAACTGCTGACAAATGACTCCACACAGATCAACTACCACGGTGTACCTTACCGTGTCTATCCCCTGCAGTATGCAGACGTGTTCAAATGGTTCCTCAACTCTGTGGTGGACACCGATGAATATGAAGGCATTCCCGGTTACGTGCTTGTGAACATGCACAGCCAGGAAGCGGAACTTGTCACCGCATACGATATTAAATACTCCACTGCAGAGCATTTCAATGAATTTCTCGGCAGAAAACTGCGTTTTGCTTATCCGACCTATCTGTTCGGTGAGATTTCTTTTGAAGTAGACGAATCAGGTTACCCCTACTGGATCGTTGAACGTCTGGACAAGACCATCGGCCTGTTCGGCGGTGAAGACGTTATCGGCATCATCAAAGTGGATGCGCAGACGGGCGATTGCACCGAATACAGTCTGGAAGAACTCACTGCGGACAACTCCGAAATCGCATGGATCGACCAGGCATACGATGCTGATCTGCTTGTCAAACAGTATAACTATTACGGTAATTACAACGGCGGTTTCTGGAACTCTTTGATCGGTCAGTCCAACGTCCGCAGAACCAGCGACGGCTATTCTTTCCTTGCCAATGAGGACGACGTGTATCTGTACACGGGTGTTACGTCCGTTACGGGTGACCAGTCCATTCTCGGATTCCTGCTGATCAACCAGCGTACCAAGGATGCTTATTTCTATCCTACCACGGGTGCTACGGAAAAGAGCGCACAGGCCTCTGCAAACGGTAAAGTGTCCGATAAGGGCTGGCAGGCAACCTTCCCGCTGTTGTTGAACATCGACGGCGAACCGACCTACTTTATGGCTCTCAAAGACTCCTCTCAGCTCGTCAAGACCTTCGCTATGGTTAACGTACAGCAGTACTCCGTTGTGGCGATCTCTCCCAACGAAGACGCCGACCTCGGTGACTGCCTCGGCGCATACATCACCGAAATGGCAAAGAACGGTGTCATGCTTGATATCAGCGGTGACCTCGACAATGTCGGCGGTGATGATGTAAATACAGAAGACCGCACCGTTGTGAACGGTACGCTTACCGATATCCGTACGCAGACCGTTGCCGGTACGACCTACTTCTATCTTTCCTTCGACAACAGTACCTACTACAGAGTGACTGCTGCGCTTGACAGCACCGCAGTTCTGTTCGACAAGGGAGACAACGTGAACATCACTGTTGCCAAAGATGCAGAAGGTACGGTCATTCCCGCTTTCTCGGCAGATTTCGCCGCATAAAAAACGCACAAGAAAACGGCTTCGCCGTATGCCTGCGGCGACCGTTTTCGATTCGTCGCACGCCTAAGGGAAATCCCATTTCCCGTTCGGCGGGACATAAAATCTTTTTTGCTTTGCAGGAGGAATTTCCTGTAAAGCAAGAAAAACCGCTTGCCGTGAGGCAGGCGGTTTTTTTGACAACAAAATATAACGGTTGAATTATTCAATGATCTTACGCAGGAATGCGGTTTCTTCGCGGCTGATTTTTTCATCAACAGCAGCGATGCAGGCAATACGCATTGTCGAAAGAAACAAAACTTTGTAATATGTTCCAATTTTCCGTAAAGCCGTTTATGCAAAAACACTTTCAATGCGTTTCGGGCAGGTCGGCGGCGAATAAAGGAAATAATCAATGTGCTCACCGTCAAAAAAGTATTTGGGCGGTGTATGATGGGGTTTTTCATCGAACGCATCCACCACGATGAGTTTGATCTTCATTTTCTGCGGCAGAATGCTCTTGATAAACACCGCCGCCTTTTGTCCTGCTTTGACTTCGGGAGCGTATTCGGCAAGACCTGCAAGATTGGGTGTCAGTTCCACAAAAATGCCGTAAGGTTCCACCGACCGTACGATCCCCGAAACCGTTTCGCCCGGCGTAAACAGGGCAGCATTTTCTTCCCATGTGCCGAGCAGTTCCTTGTGCGAAAGCGTTACCCGTCCCATTGCATCCGTGTTCATGACCACGGCTCTGATTTCCTGTCCTGCAAAAAACCGCACACCCGGGTGCGGAATGCGGGACACCGACACTGCATCAATGGGCAAGAGTGCCGGAATACCTGCACCGATGTCGCAGAATGCCCCGAAGGGTTCGCAGTGTGTCACACGTACGGTTACCACGTCACCGGGCAACAGAGTGTCCACATAATACTGTTGGCACAACTGCTGTGCCTTTCTGCGCGAAAGCTGCGCATAGGGCATACCGTGTTTGTCGAACATGATTTCCTCAACCACAAAACATACCGCTTTCCCCACACGGGCAATCAGCGCGATGTCACGCACCGTACCGTCGGCAATGCCGATCGCTCCCTCCTCTCGCGGGATCACACCGCGCATACATCCCAAATCTACGTGCAGATTGTGTTCACCGTCGCATTTTACAGCCTTTGCTTCCAACACCGTTTGAGAATGCATAGCATCACGCAAAGCCGAAACACTGCTCATATAATGCAGGTTCGACGGTATATTCCACAGACTGCCCTCAGGCAAAAATACCATATCATCGCTTCCTTTCGGAAAAAAATAAAACTCGTAATAAATAAGTATTTCACTTTGTAAAAAAGTATGCTATACTATCATTGAAAAGTTATATTTTTTTACGGATTCGGAGGACTCTATGGACGTTCACATCAACGATGTGCTGGAAATGAAAAAGAATCATCCCTGCGGAAGCAACCGTTTTACGGTGTTGCGCATCGGTATGGATTTCCGCCTGCGTTGTGAAGGATGCGGGCATATGTTTATGATTCCGCGCACCAAAGCCGAGAAGGGCATACGCAAGATCAACCGTACGGAAACGGACAACGGAAAATTATGATTTAGCGTTGTACGCACAATGTAAATTGCTTCGTCAGTATTTAAAGATTTTTGGTCAAGCTTTTGCAAAAGCTTGCGGGTCAAGGGCAGCGCCCCTGTCGCCCATCGCAATGGGCGAAACACCCCTATCCTTACAAAAGCGCAGGAAAGTTGTTAAGAAAACCCTCGCCGGGGGTTTTCTTAAATGCGAAGCATC